>SHMU01000057.1 GCA_008080765.1 Promethearchaeota archaeon
CAATTCATTCTCATAGATTTTTCACGAGATCAAGAAAGCTTTTAAGACACCAAGGGATCAAAAAACTTAGTACTTACGAATAATCTATACAAAATATTAAACCTAAATTTAAAAGACAAATCAATAATTGTGGACATCATTAATAATGAAGAGTTATCAGAAAAAAATAAGGAAATTTTAAAAAATATTTTGAAAAAAATTTCTACCGATGAATTATTTACAATTTTATTTGAAGATCTAGACCCTTATA
The DNA here is from genome assembly GCA_008080765.1 of Promethearchaeota archaeon. Taxonomy (GTDB): domain Archaea; phylum Asgardarchaeota; class Lokiarchaeia; order Sigyniarchaeales; family SOKP01; genus TEKIR-8. Next base: position 251 of record SHMU01000057.1, read on the forward strand.
ATTATTTGAATGAGTCTAAAAACATTATATTAAAAGAAGAAAACAAGAAAACAAATCTATCTCCTCAAAATATAGAAGATATTTTCTATAATCATTTTTTATTAGGAACTAAATTGAAAAAAACAGACTATAAATCATTTATACATAAATTAGAGAAAAGATAAAAATTTATGTATATAATTTATCTATATATATAATATGACAACGGGTATAGTATATGATGATATTTATTTAGAACACCGAATTCCGCATGTTGAATCACATGAAAGACTAATTGCTATAATGGATTTACTTAAAGAGAAAGATCTTTTAAATCATCAAGATTTCAAATTGATATCTCCACGAGAGGCAACGCTAGAGCAAATCCAATATGTTCATACTGAAAAATTAATTGATCAAGTTAGAGAGATTAGCGAGAGAGCAGCGTCTACAGGCCATGTCCTAAGTCTAGATATGGACACCTCGGTCTCTGGAAAGACCTATGAGGCTTCACTTTATTCTGTGGGAGGAAATTTAGAAGGAATTGACAGAATCTTATCCAAAGACATAAAAAATTGTTTTGCCCTTGTACGACCTCCCGGACATCACACAAATAGATATAAATGCTCGGGCTTCTGCATTTTTAACAATATTGCTATTGCAACGGAATATCTCTTTCGAGAAAAGGGAATAAAGAAAGTAGCCATAATTGATTGGGATTGCCATCACGGAAATGGGACGCAAGATATATTCTATGATGGAACTCTTTCGGATAAGGGAGAGGTAATCTTTTTCAGCTCGCATCAAGATGGACGGACTCTTTATCCGGGGAGCGGATTTCCTAATGAAATAGGCGCAGGAAAAGGAAAAGGAAAAATTATTAACTTCCCTATGCCTCCACGGGCAGCAGAGGATACAATATTAGATTTTTATGAGGAGATCATAGAACCTGTATTGACAGAATTTGCACCAGAGTTTATCCTAATTTCTGCAGGGTTTGATACCCATCATACAGACCGCCTCACTAATATGGGATGGAGCTATCAAGGACCCGCAGAATATTTAAGAAGAATTAAAACAATTGCAGAAAAATATGCAGAAGGCAGAATCTTGTTAACTCTGGAGGGAGGATATCAAATAGATAAGCAGGCGAAGGCCGTCTATAACTGTCTAAAAGTGCTTAATAACGAATCTGATGAAGAATTGATTAAAGAACCCCCTCGAAACTCAGAACCCGATTTAAAACGATATATACACGAAAAACTGATACCACAATTAAAAGAAAATTTATCGCCGTATTGGAATTGCTTCTAACTAGCTTTTTTTCTTATTATTTCTTTCTTCATAGTAAATTAAGCATAGTCTCTTGGAAATCCTTAAAAAATCAGATCTTTAAAAGAAAAATCGTAAATTATATATATAATTAGCATTATGTATCTTATAATTTGATAAAAGAGATTTAGTTTATAGAATTTTTATGGTTGAATTAGAGGAGCAACTCCTAAGTTCTGGGATTTCGAAAAAGAAAGCGGTAGGCGTGATTTTAATCGTTGGAATTTTAATTTCTGCGTTATTATTTTCAGTAACCCTTATCAATCTTTTTTTCGACACCCAACGTTTAGAACCTAATGAAAATTTAATAGGAGCAATCCCTCAAGATCCAATCTTAACTACACCGCCCATTCCATGGGATCCAAGCATATTAGCAGATCTCATAGATCCCGATGATTTTGCTGATTGGTTAGATGATTTAGATATAGATTTAACTGAGGAGCAGTTGCAAGATCTATTGGATGATCTCTTAGAACAATATTCAGATATGATTGATGGAAATATAGATGATTTAGATCTTTCCCTTTTTGCGGGATTAATTGGAGCGTTTCTTCTTTCAGATATTGAAGTATTCAGAGTCTATGATTATGATAATATTGATAGTGTGTCTGGAAGATTATGGAAGTATGAATGTTTTGACCAATTTACAGGTACAACATGGGAAAGTACTTCTCCCCTTTCTAATTTTAATTTTTATCCATATAGTGAATATATTTCAAAGCATTCAGGTCAAGATAATTTTACTCTTAACATGCCCTTATCTCCAGATCAAACAGGCTTCAGTTCATTCGTAATTCCAAATTTATTTCCAAATCCCTACATTATGGAAAACAGCGTGAATATGAATGTAAGTGGGATAATTGATCCCTCTGAGACAAGATTGTCAAAAACAGAATTCAATTCCACAACCTTAACTCTTGAGTTCCTCTCTACTGGAAATTTTACGATGAGCTATGAGTTATTTGGCTTAGACCTTCCAACATTCACAGAAATTAATAATTCTGCTGTAGATGAGATATATACCCCTACTACAATTAGGAATCGATATATCCAATTGCCCCCTGATATTAGTACCTATCTGAGTGCCCATCCTAACTTTGAAAGTCATTATAATACTTTAGATGATATAATCCAAAGCAGTGATAATGCTGCTATGGTTGCATATAAAATTATAAATTATTTAGAATCAAATTTTGCATTTAATCCCGCAGCAGCTTTTAGTAATCCTGCTCCTTCCGGCACTGATATAGTGGAATGGTTCTGTCAAACACAGGAAGGCGTATGGTCTGATTTTGTTTCCGCTTTTTGCGCCTTTTCACGAGCCTTTGGTGTGGCATCCCGTTTTGTAGATGGATATAACTCGAGAAATTTAGAGGAAATTTTTGATCCAGCGGAAGGAAAAAATGCTCTGCTAATTAAGCAAGCGAATATTTATAACTGGGCAGAAGTATATGTTCCTACCTCCACCGATGGAAGTGGAAATTGGGTGCAAGTAGATGTGTGTGAAAATCTTTCTCCCATCAATGCGACTACTAATTTTAATATTTCGGTTTCAACCAACTTTACTGAAGGATATCGAAATATTGGGAATGTTGCCAATATCTCTGCTACTTTAACATCTATAAATCAGTCCGTAGCAAATAGAATAATAACCTTTAGAGATGAATCTATGGGGTTAATTATTAATACTGTAAGTACTGACCAAAATGGTAATGCTTGGACAACAATAAATTTAGATAGTTCCCAAACGATTGGATTACATACGATCTCAGCAAGTTATTCAACAGCAGTCAATTATACCTTCTATATGATAAATGGAACAAATACAACAATAGATCTATATTTAACCAGTGTATCCCCTTCAACGGTAAATCTTTCTCAGACACCCTCTGTTAATATTCAAGGATATCTAGAAGATCCCGTGAGTGGAAATCGAGTTACTGCCGCGGTAATATCGTTCTTACTTTTTGATAAAGGCTCTCCTGCCCCAATTGCTGGAGCTTTAACACCTCCTGGTGGCATTACGGATACAAATGGCCAATTTGATTTAGCGCTAAGTATTGATACCTCCCTACCTAGTGGAGAATATGAAATTAGAGCCGATTTCAATGGTTCTTGGCTAAGTGGTCCTACCTATCCATTTATAAATGATTCTTCAAACAGAGCAGATATCAATCTCACTAAAGAACAGACATATTCCGTATGGTTTTATATGAATGATATTGAAGCAAATAATTACAATTCTCCCATTGTTTTAAGATCCTCCAGTCTTGAATTGAAAGCATTATTGTTAAATGAATCGGGAGGAGCCGTAGCGGGACAAAACATAACCTTTTTAGATGATTCAAACGTAATAATTGGACAAGCTCAGACCAATTTAAGTGGATATGCAATTTTTAACTTTAATATAGATAATACTATCCCAGCAGGTCCAAATCAATTACATGCTCGTTATGGAAACACAGCAAACAGTTCATACTTTATTTTAAATGCTCCCATTAATCACACATTCATTACATTCCCACAACCAAATTCCATCAGTAAAGTACCCTCTGATGGAATGACCTTTAATATTAGTGGATTTCTCTATGATAATCAATCTAATCCGGTTAAATATGGATTAAGCTCACTCATTATGTTTGATGGTGGGACTGATGTATCACATTTTCTTACTCTTGAAAGTGGCTCTCTTTATTCTGATTTGAATGGATACATTTATCAAGAATATAGTGTTTCTGACTCAACCCCTTCCAAAAATTATACGCTTCAATTAATCTTTGATGGAATCTTCCTTTATCCGGACCCTTTTCTCTTTAATTTTAGCGGATATAGTATCAATTTTTCCTCTATAAGGAATGGAGATTATGACTTAGAGGTCTATGATCCTAATAACATTACGATTTTATTCGAAGTGAATGGCACGCCAACAAGATCCTATTTTGATGATAGTAATCCCCCAAGATCCTATAATAAAGGCGATATTATTGGGTTTTCTGTGGACATATTCAATGAGACAGGTCGAGTTGATTTTGACACTGTGGAGCTCTATGATGTGGATCAAGGTAATCAATTAATTGGGAGTTATACCTTTGATGGAAGCGAAACTCCCGATGGTCATTATACCTTTGCAATAGATACAAGCGAAACGGGCTGGCATGCAGGACTCCATCAAATAAGAGTAACTTGGGGTAATATGGGAGTTTATAATTCAACATACGTTATAATTGATGAGCCTGCCTCAATCACTATAGATCAATCCTCACTTACCGTTCAGCGAGGTGTAGATGGCTTTATAATTTCAGGAAACGTCTATGATCCCTTATCAACATATGATTTGCGAGGATTTGAAGTGGGAATTTATCTATTCGATTCAAACAATCAAGATGTTTCGAATCAATTTAATTTTAATTTTGGATCTTCTCAAAATATGATTATTGATAATAATGGAGATTTTAGTTTCTCGATAAATTCAATTGATAGTGACACTCTTCTACAAGGAGAATATTCGATTAGAATAGATTTTAACGGAACTATTAGTGCACCAGGCATTGATTTAACAAATGGCATGGTACATTTCACTAGCTCACCTTTAAGCATCAATCTTACAGCGGGTACTAACATAATTCAACAAGATTTCTATACTTTAATATATGAAAATCAATATCCTGCATATTGGGTGGATACAGATACATTAATCGTTGTTGGTAATCTCACATGGGATAATAGTACGGGAATTTCAGGTATGTATATAAATGTTACCATAAAAGATCTAAATGGAAACACCATTGCTTCCAATAATTCTGTTCAGACAGATTCGTTTGGGGGATTTAATGTATCCCTCTATATTGATCCCGCAGAACCATGGCCGAGCTTAAGATCTGATTCCGAGATCTGGGTTTATTTTGACCCCACTTATAATAATCTTGATTATATAATTGCTTCCAATGAAGAGTTTACTTAATTTATTATTTAGTTTAATTAAATTTAGATGAAAAATGAGAGCAATATTCTATAAATTCAATGGAAAAATTAAGAAGTATATTACTATTATTATAATCCTTAGCTTTATCAGTTCCTCTTTTATTTTAATTGCATTACCCCAAAACATTTCAAAATCTAAAAACAATCAATTCCCTTTCAGAAATACTAACATTAAAACTGCTGCCATTATTGGTGAAATCACTCTAACAAGTAATGAGATTGATGGAAATCTTTATGCTCACAATTCTAATTTTATTTTAGAGGGCAATTTATCAATAATTGGAGGGGGTGATGCATCGGGATATTTGGTTGCGATTGAAATTGATAATCAAGCTCAAAGAACTTTTACTGATGTAACTGATGAAAATGGTACCTTTCAAATTAATTATGTTGTCTCTGATAGTTTAAATGTCTTTTCCAGTCACATTGTAAAAGCTCAAGTGCTAGATGATCTTGGGATTGATTCAATTATTTGCAAGAATAATTATACCATTAATGTAAATACCACCTCTTATTTTCAGATAAATCCTACTATGCAGGCTTTAATGCCAGGAGACTCGCTGAATATTAATGGATACATAAATTATGCAAATGGAACAGCCATCTCAAATGCCCAATTAAATTATCAATGGAAAAATTCTTCATTTGCATGGCCTAATACGACTATTAGTTCTAATCCCGATGGCTCCATCCCAGATATTTCAACACCTAGTAATGCATCTCTAGGAACGATGAGTTTAACCATTCAGTTTCAGACACTTCCCAATGAAGTTAATTTTTCCCAAACTATAATAAATAATATTTTGATTTTTACTAATATCACGGTAACATGGAATGTACCAACTAGCTTAACAGAGTTGCAACCAATCCAAATCAGAGGAGGAATAACTGCGGAAGGGAATAATTCAATTAAAGTTTATAATCGGGATTTCAATCTTTATTATGGCGGAAGCTTAATTGGAATAGTTACGACCGACAATAATGGTAATTTTACTTTTAATTATCTTATTCCAAATGGTGCGGGCTCTAGAACACTTCGGATTGAACTGCAAGAAGATTCTAGTATTGATTCCCGTATAAATTTAACCGTGTCACAAGCGAATCTACTACCGTTTTTATTGCTAAATACTCCTGAGTCAGAACCCCTCCTTTCCCCTCTACAATGGTTTTTAATTATTGGAGTTCCTTCAATAATCATCGCCGGTATTATTGCAGGAATTATGGGGTATTTATATTATAAAAAGAAGGCTCTCTCCTCAAAAGTAGTTGTAGTTATTTTAAAAGAAAAGATGGCTCATTTAAAAATGCTTAAAGAATCCGGTAAGCTGAGAGAAGCAATTGTCTATCTTTTTACTGATATATACATGGAGTTAGTAGAGGGGAAATATGGGAGAAAAAAGGATCCCACGGAAACAATTAGAGATTTTGGAATCATCTCTGTCAAAGAATTTGGATTAGAACCCACAAAAATTTATCCCTTTATACAATTTATTGAGGCAACAATCTATTCCCGTCCACTCCCTCTCTCAGAGAATGATTTCTATGCGTCAGTGGATCTATTTTCACCAATTTATTTTTCACTTACAGGAGGAAGAAATTTCGTTTTAAATTTTTAATATGTTTAACATCTTTAATAATTTTAAAGAAAGTTTATTATACATAAAAATAAATTATCAAATATTCATATATACTATAATAAAAAGAAATAATGAACTCTTAATGGTAAGAAAAGATGGGATTATTTAGCAGAAATAAGGAACCGGAAAGAAAATTTGATGAAAAAAAGAAAAAAGAGAATCTCAAAATTCTTCTTAGCTCGGGGAGACTGAAAGAGGCTATTGCATATGTATATCTTATTTATGCTGACTTGATTAAAGAAAAATATGATAAACCACGGTTAGCACATCAGACGATTAGAGAATATGCAATTTTATGCGTCAATGAATTGGAACAAAAACCAGAACTCGTATATCCGTTTGTAAAGCAGATTGAGGATATTATATATGGTGGGTTCGAGCCAACCCGAGAACAATTTGGAACTACACTCAATATGTTCTCTCAAATCTATAAAGATATTGAGAATAAGAATTTTTCTATTAGCTATTAAAGACTTCAAATTTTTAACTGGATGGAAAATAATGCATTACCAATTTTAGTGAAATAAATAGAGAAGATGGCAAAAAAAACAAGTACATTAGTCTTCAAAGGGATTTTGTATGTCTTAGGTATCGTTCTTTTCATCTTAATTGGAGTTCTTCTCTCAGATTATATTACCACTAGCGATGAGGGTATTCAATCTTTCATTCAAGAAAATATTGAATATTTTCAAGTTGATGTTTTACTCCAGGTATTTACTTACATTGATTCAAATTTTTCAGAACCTGTTAATTCGAGTTTAAAGCTTATTGCCCAATCCCAATATGGGAATGGGTTTGTACTTCCTTCTTATCTTAGTTATATTCCTCTTGCTTGTTACGTTGTTGCCGGTGTTATAGGATTATTCTTTATCATTTTTTTAATTAATAATATTAGAACTAATAAGCGTAGAGCTAAATCTGATAATATTAAGTTTGGATCTATTTACCAAACTGCGCTTCTCACTACAGTGTTTATTTTTGCATTAGTTCCCCTTTTTTCCCCTATAATTGATCAAGGAAAAAATAATCAAAATTTTTCAATTTATAATGAAGAGTGGAATGGGTGTTCCACATTAAAAGAATCCATTGAATTAATGGGGTATGAAGTGATGCCAATACAATCAAGTCTGAGTTCGACCGAAAGATTAAAGCAAATTGGTACTCAGAATTTATTAGGAAAATCGGTTTTATTAGTAATTCTCGGACCAAATAAATTTTTTAACCCTATTTATGAAGTACCGTTCTTCCTTGAGTTCTTTGAGGGAAGAAATTCATTATTATTATGCCATGACCACGGATCCTCATACGAATTATTATGGGAGATCTTTGCTTCAAACATGATTGACTCCTTTGATACACTCGATTTTAGTTCCGTCAATAAAACACCCGTTACGATCTTCGCTGATGGATATTTAAGGGATAATAAATCATTTGACACAAACCCTCTCTTTCCCGTTATAACTAAATCACAATTTAATGATCCCAGCAACATTTTCACTACAGGAGTTGATAATGTTATTCTTTCTAGAGCGAGCGCAGCTGCGGGAGGCCCTCTTATAGAATTTTTTGGTTGGGATGTTGTTGCATCAGCTAGTGATGTAAATAGTTTTGTAGATAAAAACTTTGATGGAAGGTATGATTATAAAATTGAAAATCAGAATCTCACCTATTATATTGATTCTGTAGATATATCTTTCATCTTTGAACTTATGCTAGACTTCTATGAATTACAAGGAGAGCCTATCCCCGACGAGTTATTAACCTTTTGGAACGAAACTGATGGAGAACTTCCATTGGGGTATCCCTTCACCCCTGCTGTATTTCTTTCTAAAGATACGGGTGATTTCCGAATTTTTGTCTCCTCTGATACAAGCTTATGGAATAATCAACTTATTTTGAATCCTAAGTATGATAATTTACGATTTGCTATGAATGTGGTCAATTGGTTAACAAGACAGGATGATGGTGATTTAAAGCAGCAATGGGTTGTTGCAATTGATGAAGCCCATATTCGACCTGAAACAACAAATGATTTTAGTTCTGCGGGGATTTTTGGTTTTATCATGGGTTACATCATCCAATTGAGTACTAATCCCATTACAGCATGGATATATCCTTTGCTTGCGGTGCTCCTGTTGAGGAAGTTTTTACCCAAGAAAGAAAAAGAAGAAAAGAAACAAGTAAAAAAACAAGAGGCGAAAGAAGAGCGCCTTAGATTTCGAACCTCTTCTTTCTTTGCCAAGAAGATTAACCGTTATCATGATAAAAAGAAATATAGGCAAGCGCTTGTTTTACTCTACAGGCGATTGGAACGAAAACTTAATACTCAATTAGGTACAAAGCCAATAACTCCATCAAATGTAATAGATCTCCTTAAATCTAAAGATCCGAATGTGAGTAAAAATACCCTGAAAAGGGTCCGCAGATTTATAAAGTTCATCTCCTTATTAAAAGAAGGAAAAAAAAATGTGAAAGATACATACAATTTTGAACAAATCTATTTTGAGATGAGCTGGATTAATGATAAAATATGATTTAAATATAAAAACTATTATATAGTTAAACTACTATTAACAAATTAATCTATTAAAAATTAAAAATAAATAAAAAAATTTGTAGACAATAAAAAAATGACAGCTAGTAAGGTTCCAAGCAATATTGAACAAGAAAGAATAGATGTGACGCCTATACGGCAAATAGCGCAAGAAGTCCTGTCAGAAGTAAGCAGAGTCATTGTAGGGTATGGTGATATCCTCCAAAAGGTCTTCATCGCATTATTAGTGAACGGGCACGTACTTTTAGAAGGAGTACCTGGACTGGGCAAGACTGTGCTAGCAAAGACTTTCGCTGAAACACTCGGTATCTCGTTTAAACGTGTTCAATTTACTCCCGATTTACTTCCTGCAGATATTACGGGAACCAAAATCTTCTCTCAGGAAAAGGGCACGTTTGTTCTTCAGAGAGGACCATTGTTCGCAAACCTGGTTCTAGCCGACGAAATCAACCGGAGTGCGCCAAAGACACAAGCTGCTTTATTAGAAGCGATGGCGGAACGACAAATCACCATTGAGGGACAAACACTATTGTTAGAGAAACCTTTTATGGTAATCGCCACAGAGAATCCCATCGAAATGGAGGGAACCTATCCATTGCCGGAAGCTCAAGTAGATAGATTCCTTTTTAAGTTGTGGCTTGATTATCCTGAACAAGAAGATGAGGTGGAAATAATGAGGAGACAATTATCTGGTGATGTCCCTTCAGTACAAAAAATCACCAGCGGTGAAAAACTCATTGCAGCACAACAGCTTATCAACCAAATATATATTGATGAACGAATTCTTAAATACATTAAGGACATCATTCTCAAAACTAGAAATCATCCGCAAGTACAAATGGGTGCTGGACCTCGAGGCTCACTGGTATTGATGAAATGCTCCAAAGCACGGGCAGCTATTCTTGGTAGAACATATGTCACACCTGATGATGTACGGTCATTGACTATCCCCACTCTTAATCATCGAATTCTATTAAATCCTGAAGCGGAATTGGAAGGACTTGATGTAAAGACGGTTATAACTAATATTATCGAAGAAATACCTGTTCCAATTTAAAAAGGAAAAAATCAAAGGTGAAATAATAAGTGTTCGGAGGACGCGGGAGATCTCTCCTGATCATTGGCTTATTTCTCATAGCTTCTGGTTTTGCATTTACAAATTACTTTTTAGTGTTTTTTGGAGTAATTTTACTGTTTAGCCCTATGATCTCCCTTCCATTTTTCTATTATCAATTGAACATTGAAGAACTAAAAGTACATAGAGAACTTGAAAAGGAAAAAGTGTTCAAAGATGATTTCGTACATATAAAAGTCGTAATCGAAAATATTGGAAGAAATAATTTTGATTTTGTTGAAGTTAAGGATTCATTTAATCCCGAACTATTTCGCCTTATTCTAGGTGAGAATTTCATCAATACACAGATCGGGGGAAAAGATATAATTAAATTTTCTTATATCCTTGAACCAAAAGTTAGGGGTGAATATCCACTTGGTCCGCTTTCTATCACCGTAAAGGATAGACTTGGATTTAACTCTGTGAAACGCATTGTCCCAGATAGCATTACAGATATCTTAGTATATCCTCCTTATGAAGATATAAAGAGGATAGAAATTTTAGGGTCTAAACGTTCCTTGCAGCTTAATTATGGGGTAAATCGTTCAAAGTTGAAGGGTCTTGGCTCCGAATTTTATGGTGTTAGAAAATACGTCTTTGGGGACCAATTTCGATTAATAGATTGGAAAGCTAGTGCTCGCTTGCAAAAATTAATAACCAGAGAATTTGAGACAGAGAGAGATATTTCTGTAATAATTTTAGTCGATTCCTCGAATTCCATGGCAGGTGGAGCTATTGACAATACCAAATTTGAATATGCTATTAGAGCTGCTATGTTACTCACAAAAATAGCCTTGACTCGACGTGATAAAGTGGGAGTATTTACTTTTTCTGACAAGAAGAACTTTCGATTTTTAGAACCCAAAGGGGGTGATGACTATTTCTATCGTGTTTTGGATTTTGTTGCAAAAGTCAAGCCTCAAGGCAGATGTAAGATGTTTGAGGCAATGAATTATTTTATTAGAAGATTTCAAAAAAGAAGTTTAATTTTCCTCATTTCAGATTTGGAAATTTCCGTGGAGGAAGTGACTAAATCAGTTAAAAAATTGATTCCCTTCGATCATAGTGTATATATAATTAATCCATTTTCACCTTGGTTTGAAATTCATGAAGTAGATCTCTCCCCTATAGATAAAGCCTTAGCCGAAGCAGTCTCTGAGGAGATGATAGAACATATTTTAGAAATCACTCAAAATGTACGTCGAATGGGTGTGAATGTAATCAATGTAGGTCCTGATGATATGATGAATCAAGTTATTAAGCAATACCTTGATGTGAAGAAAAAAGGAAAAGCATTCTAAAGTGGTGAACAAAAATAGCGAGATATTATTTAATTATATTGCGTGCTCTTAATGGTGTTTTATTTTTGGTGATAATCAGTATTTTTTTCTTTTTATTCAATATGAATTCGGTGCTAACCACCTCAAATGGTACTCCTGTAATTGCAGGGGTGGTTACCCAACTAATAGAGTTGATTGGTCTAGCAATTTTTTTTATATTATATCTTTTAGTAATAATTTTTGCAATGTGTGTAATTGTAATAACACTTTTTCGAATAAATTTAACTCTTTTTGAGGGAATTAATTCGATTTTTAAAGAATATCTCGGATTATGGTATTCTTTTCCTAATGGGACCACTCCTGAGCTACTAGATGTTCCCGGGCTTTTGATAGATCAATTGATTTCTTTGAGTAGTGTTTTATATCTTTTTGTCTTTCAAATTTTATTCATCATTGCGGTCTATTATGCATTACGAGGAATTTTTGAGAGCAGACCAAGAAATAATATTCGAGCAATTTTTTGTTTGCTTTTAATCTTCATTTTTCCGCTCATTATTTTTGGATTTAGAGATGTATTAGATCTTTTTAATGTGATTGATGTACCTAATACTTTAGAACTTATTTTGTTATTTAGAGATAGAGATATTTTTATTCTTTTCGGTTTAATAGATCCTCTCAATGATTTACAAATATCTCTAGTGTTATGGGAATATTTCCAATCAACCTTTCCAAACTATCCAAGTATTGGGGAATGGGCAATAGCTATGGATGCTTATTTGACTCAATTGCAAGAACCCGTAACTTTTATTGATATCTCTTCTATCTATGCCATTTTAAATCCTTCGAGTCTTTCAATAACTCAATTACCTACAGAAGATATTCTTGCCTTTCTTGGAAGTGCTGTAATCGTTTTTGTTATCCTGTGTTATCTCTACTTAGAAATTGCATTTCAAATCAATTATATCGATCTTGTCACACAACCTTCTTTAGAAAGAAGTGAGCGATTAGAGACACAGCTAGCATTATTACAAAAAGAATCTGCTAGTATCACTGCAAATGTAGAGAAGTTTAAAAAAGAAGCAAAAGCGAAGATGGAAGAATTAGGGCTTGAAAAAGCTTCTGTGACAAAATTTATTAGAAAGAAGGATGAAAAATTTTCTTATGTCAAGGAGATGATTGAAAAGAAAAAGTTAGAAGAGGAAGAGAAGAAGCTCATTTATGCTGCGTCAAAAACCAGAAGGTTGGGGCGCTACATAGAGAGGATATTTAGGGAGGATCCCGAAGCGGAGGCTGCTCTTACAGCGAGCTCTTCCGCACCAAAAGCAAAAAATATTGCAAAATCAACAATTATTAATTCAGTTATTCGAGTTGCTATTTTAATTACTATTAGCTTTATAATCATCAATACACGACAAGTTCTTCAAGGATTACCGCCAGCAATATCTGAAAGTGTAGCAATGGTATCTCCAGAAATTATACTCCTTCTTCTTCTACCTTTCTTATTGAGCTTTCCAATTATTGCCAAGGTGATAGCTTATATAAAACAAAGAAATTTAGTTTTAAGACTTCAACAAGAAGAGAAAGTCCAAGAAATTATTGCCTCAGTTGGGGACTACGTTAAAAAAGAAGATCTTGAAGAAGAGGAGGATCTTGAGGAACAACCAAGTATTGGGGTGGAAGAAGAAGCAACTACAGAGCCCCCTTAACCTTTAGTCTTATTTTCTTTTTAAAAATCTACAATTTTTTTATAAATCAACTACAAACTGTGCTAAATTCTTCTTTTTTTGTATATTAACCATTAATGTATCATAAGCATAAGTTTTAAGCTTAAACTGCTGTTCTATTGAAGACTTATATTTAGCATCTCTAATATCTATGATAAAATGACCAATAAGGTCTCGGTAATATTGAGCAACTCCAAAACAAGAAACATCTAAGCCCTTCCATTTCATTAACTTATCGGCTGGCCCCTTGACAGTTTTTCCTTCAATTAGGGGGCTTATTGCAAAAATCTTTTGTTTTACTTGTTTAAGAGTATCTCTATAACCTTTTACCGAGAGGATGGTACCTATTGAAACAATTGGATTGGAAGGACAAATAATAATCTTTTTTGCATCTAGTATGTAATTTAAGACAGTTGCAACAGGTTTTGCCGAATGTTTACCCTTAAAAATAACGTCCTTAATAATAGGAGTACATTGGTATTTTATGTAATATTCTTCAAAATGCATTTTTTTTTCAGGAGTTTCAATGATTGTTTCAAAGGGTTCATTACACATTGGGATAAGCTCTGAACGCACTCCAAGCTTGTTACAAATACATTTTGTTACTTCTACCTTTGAAAAACCCCTCCTCAATAAATCTGTTCGATAAATATGCGTTGCTAGGTCCTTATCACCCGCATTGAACCACCCCGTATTATAATATGTCTTTAAGACTTTCAAACAATTAAAAGTCTCTTCTTTAAATCCCCATCCCTTCTTTTTATCAATGACAGATGCCAAAGTGTACGTAATAATATCTATGTCCGGGCATATTTGGAGCCCAAATAGCTCAATATCATCGCCCGTATTAATTACGACCTTCAATTTTTCGGGTTTAATTACCTTTGTTAAGCCTTCAATAAATTTTGCGGCTCCAACACCACCCGCTAAAACTACATAGATTTCTTTATTCATAGTGCTAAAATTGTTATATGTTAATAATAATATCTTTGACTCCTTTTCTAAAAGGGGTTTTTACATTTGATTCTATGCCATAGCCGACCGTGAAAAAAGCCATAGGATCCAAATGTTTTGGTAATCTAATTACTTTTTTTACAATGTCTTTGGCAAATAAGGGAGCACAATACCAACATGCTGAGAGCCCCAAAATTTCAAAACTTAATAAAAGATATGTTGCCGCCGCCGATACACCCTGTAATCCTAAGAGATACTCATTATTATTGCGTTCTTCATCTGAATACTCTTCTAGGGCCAATGTGTCTAAACATAATAAAATTAAGAATGGAGACTCAAGAAATTGAGATCTAGTTTTTTCGATTTTTCTTTTAATATAGGTTTTACTCTTTCCTTCCTTAGATAAATCACATTCAAGCTTCTTATTCATTTCATCTATTAATTGCTCTCTCATTGAATCTTTTTCTAAGATGAGATAACGCCATGGTTGGGAATTATGAGCACTCGGCGCCCATCGAGACATCTCTATGCAGTTTTTTATGATCTTTTTAGGTACCTCTTTCTGTAAAAATGGTAACTTATAACTTCTACGTTTCTTAAGAATGTTCCTAAAAAATTCTGTTGATGAAGGTCGAAATATATCTTCCTCTGAAGATCTTAGTAAAGAAGAAATGGTTGCATCTTCATCATATTTGAACCTATAGCCTCTAATAATTATGATTGGAAGGCCCTCATCAGCCTCTCCCATAATAAGTTGAGCAGCAGCAGCAAGGTTATCTCCTTGACCGATGATTGTACTTTGAAGGATGTTGCCAAATAGATCTTTTTTTCCTCTCTGATCTTTAATGGGCAGGATTCCTGCAACCCCAAGGGCTACTCCAACAGCCCCTCTTCGAAAAGGTCTACCGAATGAATCCGTAATGATGATTGCTATTTGCTTTCGGGTTACGGCTTTAATTTTTTTACAAATCTTCTGGGCCTCCTCATCGCAATCTATCGGTAATAATCCAATTTTCGTTTCACCCTCGATATTTGACTTATCAATACCTGCATTTGCGCATATAAAGCCGTGCTTTGTCTCCGTAATTATAACATGCTCCGCTTTTAAAACTCGTGCACTTTCCTCTAAAATCGCTTGAATTAAGTGAGGGGTCTTTATAGGAATCCTTTTTTCCTCCGCAAGCGGTTTCACTTTTTCGTATAATTGTTGGGCTTCTAAGCTTGGCTCAATCTTTTTTAAATCTCTGATTCTTCCTAAACTTTTGGTTATTATTGTCTGGGCGATAAGAATAATGTCTAAGTTTTGTAATTCGAAACTCTGGTTTTTACATGTTTCAAGAATAATTTGAGCAATATTATCCCCTTTTTTTATTTTTGGAATATTTTGCAATCCAATAATTTGAATGTGTTCTGTCATAATATTTATCCCATCTCAAAATTAGGATCATGAGGTTTTCCAGTGCAATAGAGAGTACTTATCATTGTTGCAATCTTTAGGTTTTTACCCTCTTCATTGGTATATAAAGAGAAAAGATAAGTCCCTATCTTTCTAGTTTGTTTAATAAGATGCCCTTCTACATATAGAACACTTCCTGGTTCGGGACTTTTATGATAATTTATATTGCAATCTAATGCGACACATATATTATTTCTATTATTGCCTATCACTGAAAACGCAGCATCTGCAAGACCATATATTGCAGCACCATGAGGTCTTCCATTAAAATTATTCATCTTTGGTGTAAGTGTCATATGCATTTTTACTGAATTTTTAGTGAGATCATCTAACTCAATCCCAAAATTTCTTGCATAATTATCCTCTTTAAATTTCTCTTTAATAAGATTTAAATTATCCATATTTTTATTCACTATTTCTATTAATTTCGTGCATTAAATAAAGTAATACTAAATTTCTTAAAATTGATCTGAATCCAATAGATTTACTTATCATTTCCAATTTCCATGCTTCCTCTTTATTCGACCTTCATATTTTTGAGGAATAGCACAACATGCCGAATAATACTCAAAATCGATTTTTGGATTGAGTTCTTGAATTTTTTTTAGACTCTTCTTTGAAGGTAACACAATTCTATTAATTCCTGCTTTATAAGACTTTATCTCAATCTCCTCCCGAGCAATCCTTCTTGGTCTCATACACCCTAAAGAAAGCTCGGTATTAGGAAATAATAGTCTTGTAATGCCAATAATTTTAGCAATATCATTCGGAAGGGGTGTTTGAAAAATATTTCTTTTATTAGATGGTGGTATTAATGCTATGAATACGATTAGGGAAGGCACCATACCAGATGTTTTAATATATTTTAAAGCATCTAGCTCTTTATTAAGGGCTCCATAGTGTAATCCTATGCATATATGAGGAATGATATTCACTTCGTACTTATTTAATAGCTTAATTGCCTCTTTATAATCTTCTTTTGTCTTATCTAAATGATAAATGTTTCTAATAATCTCTGGATCGAGGGTAATATCAAAAGAAATAATATCAACATTCGCATCAGCTAATTTTCTTGCCGTTTCCTCGTTTAACAGACCTGGATGGGTATTAATAATTAGATCAGTGGCTTCTTTTATTTTCTTTATCGAGTCCAAAAAATTTAAGATAGGAACTGAACCGTCTGAAAGACAGCCTCCAGAAATTAAAACACCCACACCTCCATTTTTATGATGCATTAATAAATAGCTTTCTAAATTGTCAGGTGTTCGAATGGAATGCATACCTTTAAGATATTTCTCATTACAATGCTCGCAGTGAAGCTGGCAATCTTCTCCCGTGATGCTTATTGCGGGGAATCGTGTGCCGGGGGTATAAATCTTTAAAATATTTTTAAAATTTTCTCTTGTTACTTTTTGGGTGATCTTAAAGAATGGTGATAGATTCTTATCATCACTGGCAACAAACTTGTATAATGCGTCCCAATTTTCTGAATCTTCAGAAATCAACTCCAAAAGCCAATCAAAAGTACCATCTCTATTCATATTTCTTTAACCATAATTCATTTTGATATTTTCTTTCTACTAGTTGTTTTGCGAGGGTTAATTCAAATTTAGAAAACTTTCCTTGCTTTAATCGAATCTTTAATATTGTTTCGAAACCTCGTTTTAGTGATCTGATAAACTGGTCTTCAGCAAATTCTATTAATTTTTCTTTAATTCCAATACATTTTGCTTTTACAGATCTCACCATTCTGCTTTTTGACACGTTTGGAGGCGTTTTTAAAACGGAATACATAAGCTCGGGATTTACTTTCAATAAAATTGTACCATGTTGGAGTAGATGACCCTTCCTCCTTATCTGGGCGTTTCCCGAAAACTTTTTTCCTTCTAAGAAAAGCGCGGGGCAATGAATTATCCCCTTCTCTGGTTTTAATCCATATAGAGTTAATCCTTTAACAATACTTTGGGTTATTATTTCATATTGTTCTAATACGTTGTTTGCATTTAAGCTCTGAAGAAATGCTAATGGGCACACGATTGAGTATGTTACTTCTCCCTCTTTTTCGTGGAATACAGCACCTCCTCCAGTTATTCTTCTTACTACATTAAAACCCCTTTTTTCGCAGAATTCTCTATCAACTTCATCTGATAAACTTTGATTTCTTCCGATTGACGCCGTTGAAGGATTCCATTTATATACTCTTATTGTATTTGGAGATTTTTTCTCAATAACCGCTTGTAGAATGGCTTCATCTAAAGCCATATTCCAGAACCCATCTCTCATTTCTAAGGATAAAAATCTCCATTCAGTCATCTATCAACACTAAAATTTTACAAATTTTTTAAGTTGGTCAAATATATCTTTTTTTTCAGCCTCATTAAGTTTGCGAGGATAATTGTAAATCGGTCCTGAAGGTCTTGAGGTATAATACGGTCTGTTACAATCAGGGCACCCAGTAGTCATAAATGCTATATTTTCCTCTATTATATTAGACAATTCTTGCTTGTTTATATTGAAATTAATAATTTCTCCTTTTTGATTGAATGTAAGGTCTTTCAAGGATTTCCCTCCATGAATCAATAAATATCGTGCTAATTGCATTTTTCGATAGTCAACAATATAGGGACGTTCTGCATTTTCAAGCTGTGTCCCCTTAATGGGCATGAATGCGAAAAGTGAGGGGATTATGTGTAGATCATTTAAACTTTCAATTAATTGTATCAATTGTTTTGGTGTCTCTCCTAAACCTACAATAAGATGAGTTGAAACAAACCTTTCAGAGAAGACTTCAACGGCTTTCGTTAATGCCTCATAATGTGTATACCAATTATAGGGTCCTTGTGCTTCCTTTCCCTTAATTGTTTCAAAAAGTTCGGGGGTTGCTGCATCCAATGCAATCCCTACTCGTTCTGCTCCTAAATATTTTAATTCAAGCATTTCATCTTTAGACATGGGTGGAATTGCAATTGAGATGGGCGTCGAGGTATTTTCTTTTATATTGGGGATTAACTTCGTTAAATCTTTGAAGTTGTCTGGATAGTTGAGTGTTTGGATACAAATTCGCTCAAATCGATTTGCAGGGCGTAAATACTTTAGTTTGGTTAACACTTCCCTAAGATCATACGTTGGCCACACGATTCTAGAGAGCCTATCCATAGAACTTTCTGAGGATCGTGCCTGGGGGCAAAATCCACAATTAGCCGTACATTTCCCCTTTTTATAGGTCATTAAATAACATGTAGTAGGCACAACATCTGATGTTTTTACGGATTCAATAAGACCTAATTTGACTGCGCTACCATAGGAAACCCTTATTTTCTCAATACTCATTATTTATGGTAATAGGAGGTAAAATAAATTTTTTTTTACAATGAATTAAAACCAAAAATCATAAGCTTCATTCTAAAAAATTATTATTGACTGTACATTAATAACCAATATAATTGATTTTGTTATAATTTTCATGAAAGAGTTGAATTCATTGAATATAATTTATATTAAGAATTTTTATATCTATAAGATGTTTTCTAACATCCAAACTATAGGGGGAATTGAAGTTACAACCAATTGGATTATTGATGAACTGAGAAATAGAGGGCATAATGTATGGGTTCCTTCAGAGCAAGAAAAACCCCAATGGGTTGAAGATGGAGAGGTGGATATCTTGTGCTCTTCAAGCTTTGATCCTCTTACCTTTTATCAATTATACAGATATAGAAGTAAATTTAAACATCGTGCTGCTGTGGTTCAACATGCTCATACCACTTATGAAGATTTAAAAGGCAATATCTTGCCAGATAATCCCCTCATTAATAAAATTTTAAAATATTGGATACGAATCCTTTATAGTCAAGCACATTTACTTATGACTCCTAGTGAGTATGCAAAGAATCTTTTAGAAGCAATCCAAGAAACAAGAACTTACCCCATTTGGTCTGTAAGTAGCGGAATGATTATTGATAAATTTGATGAAAAGAAAGAATATAGACCCAATTTTCGAAAATACCTTCATGAACAGTTTAATGTGCCTTTAGAGGCAACTATTATTCTAAATGTGGGACTCATCTGGAAAAGGAAAAGAGTAGATACATTCGGAGAAGTTGCGAAAGCCTTACCACAATATTATTTTGTTTGGGTAGGTCCATTAGAAAACGATCCGGACATTGAAGAAATCTCACAATTAAAAAATGTAATCTTCACAGGCTTTTATGATGATATTAGGGAACCTTATTATGGAGCAGATGTTTTTCTTTGTACTTCTGAAGAAGAAAATCTTTGTCTTCCCCTCATAGAAGCCTCCCTGTCTAATTTACCTATTGTCACTCGGGATATAGAAGTGTTTAATTGGTTAGAACATGATTATTCTGCCTACAAAGCAACAAATTTGAAAGAGTTCATAGAGGGTGTTGAACAGATTTTATCCAATCCAACATATCGGGAAAAATTAATACAAAATGCAAATAAAAAGGCTAAGGAATTGCACGACTTCAACGATACAGTCGATACAATTGAAAAATATTTTGAAAAAGCACTACAAATCAAAAGAATATGGGATAGAAAAAGAAAAGAGAGCATAAATTAGATTTAAAAAGAAATCCATACTTTTACCTCTCACTTTTCAATCGGGCTAAAGTGTCTTCTAAGATTTGAATGAGTTGTTCTTTATAATTTTTTTGTTCACAATAGTCATAGCTAAATTGTTTCCAATGTGGTCTCTTATGTCCGATTTTATATTTAGTACCACGCATAGTCGTCATATATGAATTAGCATTAAGTTTCTCAGCAATTTGATCTGCAATTATGAACCAATGATATTTAGTTCCGACCTGAGCACCAGTATTTTGCGGAGCAGAGTGAGTTCTCTCTTTAATACAATTAAATGTAATTTTCCATTTATTCGGAGCCTTTTTTTTCTCATACCATCTTCCATTATTATAATTCCAGTAATGTTCCCCTCCAATTTTCATTCCCGTATAAATTTTATGATTATATGTTTTTAGTTTATTGAATTCATCATTTTTCTTTACTGTACCTTTTATTGATTCTAGCTGCTTTATGGGATTCTGATTTTCAAAATATTTTGTAATTTCATAGTTTTTTATTTCATACTCTCTTAACATATTAATTTAGAATAATTTTTCTCAGATAAAACATGAGAGGCTTCCAGTTTAATATAACTTAATTAGATCTCATACTTTTGTTTTAACTAATTGCGAAAGAAGTCCCCTCCATTCATGGAGGGGATGAATTTCGCAGAGCATCTCCATGGGTTATGCTGTGGGTGAGATTTTCCGCATTATACATCACTAAATTAACGGACCCCCTCCTTTTAAATCCCTCGCATACTATACACTAGTATAGAAAGAGACCCTCGCAAGGAGAAGAGAACGTGCAATTAACCCAAAAAATTCGCATTTATCCCACAGTAGATCAATTAGAACTCCTGTGGGATTTATCGGAGAAATGCCGCTTGATTTATAACTTTGCACTTTCGGATCGCCTCA
>SHMU01000058.1 GCA_008080765.1 Promethearchaeota archaeon
AAATCATTCTTACATTTGAACCCAAAGGTAAATATTAAATATTATCACAACTTATGATCATTATAATACTGGTTTAAAAAAAACAACTAACTATTATGATTTTCTAGCACTCCAGTAATATCATAATAATCTTGCAAACCCGTATTTAGTACTGGCATCCATAATTTGTATATCCGATTCCCCCTACAAATTCACATGAAAGCCATTTTCGACAAAATCTCCAGGGTATCACCCCCTTACCACATTTCAGAGGAAAAAATAACAATCAAGAGAAGATACAGAACTTATAAAAAATCAAGCTCATAGGAAAGATGAATGCTCAATAAAAGATAGTTTTTACCATTTTTGATTTCATTAACCATCTTTTTTGATATAAAAAAACAATTCACTCATATATCAAATCTTTTCATCTATTATTTTTTTTCAGCTTATTGGAGCATTGATCCCTAAAAATTTTTTGCGGAAAGCAGAAAGTAGCTTGATTTCTTGACCCTATTGAATTCAATTTTTTACTAATCGGAGTCATCATCTATCATCTTTTTCTTATCATCCTTATTTAAAGGCTTCTAACATTTGATTTTATGCCAAATGAATATATAAAATTTACAACTTATTCTATTGCATTAAGAAAAGTATTTAAAAGAGGTCGAAACATCCTAATTATAGCTGGAGTGGATGTAGGTAGCTTAACTGGAAAAGTAATTATTCAAATGCTTCAAAAAATTTCAGAAATTCTTCATTGTCAGAATCATAATTGATTATTTCTTCTAAAGGAAATAAGGTATGTAAGATGAAAAAAGGTCTTTTTACGTTATCAGATTGTTTTTGTTCTTTTTTAATGAGAGCATCCATTTTCTCTTTAAAATCTCGGAATATTGTTTTATATTCTTCTTTTCCTTCTTTAGAAAGAAACCAATAATCATAATAAACGGGTGTTCTGAAATATAAGTTATGAAATTCTTCAAAATTTTTAAACTTCGACCGTGTACTAATATCATTAATGGCATCATAATAGAGAACCATTTGTTCATAGAGTATCTTCATTACTTCAAAAAAATGCATATCATGTACTACCCCATAATGGAAAATGGCTTTCTTTTCTTTTTCGGGAAGGGAATCAATAAAATCTAGTTTTAATCCATATTTATCCAAGAATCCGGGAATTAATTCATAGACTTTTGCATCAATTGATCCCCGAGCATCAATTCTAGAGACCTTAAGAATATCAAGCGCTTTTAGTTTTTTAAGATGATGGGAAACAGTTGATTTTGAGCGTCCCATTAAATCACTTAATTTTGATAAGCTGAGTTTTCTGAAAATTAATAGTAGTAGAATAATACGTAATCGAGGGTTACTCGACATCAATTTAAGCGTTTCTACACGTTTTTTCAATACTTCTTCAAGCTCATTGTGATCCATTTCTTTATTTTTTATACTTATTTGATTATTGTTAACCATTCTTAAGATCTGAAAAACTGAAATTTCTATAATCGTTAGAAATGATTTATTTACATAGAATAAACATATTATATCTTTATAAAGTAATCTAACTTATTTACTTTTCGATTTAAAGAAATCTCTCAAATAATATTCAGAGAGCATGTTTTTTATAAATGCAGCAATTTTCGAGTAGAACATCAAGCCAGCAATTTATTATTGGGTTAGATCGTGATGGATTGCTTCAGCAGCCTTTCTTCCGGCACCCATCGCCGATATGACTGTAGCAGCGCCAGTCACAATATCTCCACCAGCATAAATGCCTTTAATATTGGTGCGCCCGCAATCATCGGTTTCAATATTTCCCCATTTATTGAGCTTAAGTTCGGGATATGTGGAAGTTAATAGCGGATTAGCGTTATTTCCAATTGCAATAATTACTAAGTCGGTGTCAATTTGAAATTCAGACCCTTCTATGGGAATGGGGCTTGCTCTTCCGGAGGAGTCTTTCTCTCCTAACTTCATTTGGATGACTTCTATTTTTTCTACATTTCCCTCATCATCGCCGATGAATCTGGTGGGGTTGGTAAGTAGCTTAAAGATTACACCTTCTTCTTCAGCATGATGTACTTCTTCTATTCTAGCGGGTAATTGTTCCATTGCCCTTCTATAAACTATTGTGACATTATCTGCACCCAGTCGGAGAGCCGTTCTTGCAGAGTCCATTGCAACATTACCTCCACCAATAACGGTAATTTTATTTCCGGCTATGAAAGGTGTTTTATAAGTGGGAAAATCGTATGCTTTCATAAGATTAACTCGGGTCAGATATTCATTTGCCGTGACTATGCCGTTTAAATTCTCTCCAGGAATTCCCAAGAACCTCGGTAAACCAGCACCTATTGCGATGAAGATTGCATCATAGCCCATTTCCCAAAGATCCTCAATGCTCAGAATTTTACCCATAACCATATTATATTTAATCTTTACTCCTTGGGATTCAAGGTAATTGATTTCCTGATCAACAATGCTTTTTGGGAGTCTAAACTCGGGGATTCCATATGCCAATACCCCTCCTCCTTTATGAAATGCTTCAAATATTTCAATCTCATATCCCAATTTTACTAAATCACTGGCAACGGTGAGACCTGCTGGACCACATCCAAGAATTGCGATTTTTTTTCCGTTAGGAGGTAATTTCTTGGGTATCTTACATGAACCCGTATGTCGTTCATAATCTGCACAAAATCGTTCTAAGTGACCAATAGCAATGGGTTCAAACCTTTTACCTAAGACACATGCTCCTTCACATTGATTTTCTTGAGGACAGACTCTACCGCATATTGCGGGAAGGGCATTAGTCTCTTTAATCTTCCAAGCAGCTTCACAATAATTTTCTTCTTGAATTAATTTAACAAATCCGGGAATATCGACATTTACAGGACAGCCTTCAATACATAGGGGTTTCCCGCACTGCAAACATCTTTGAGCCTCTTCCCTTGCCAGTTCGGGAGTATATCCTAAATTGACTTCGTTAAAATTTTTGCTCCTTAAAACAGGATCTTGTTCGGGCATTTTCTTTCTTTTCCGCTTGAAAGCAGCTTTCTTGTTTCCATTATTCATTATTTTCCTCCACTTTTTTGGTATTTAGATTTTCTAATGCTCGACAGGTATGAGTTTGAAATATTTTAGACTCTGAAAAAGAAAGTCTTTCGGATCTACTAAGCAATTCTTCCCAATTTACTAAATGCCCATCAAATGTTGGTCCATCTACGCATGCGAATCTGGTAACTGGTTTTCCCTCCTCTTTAAGTGAAACTCGGCAGCCGCCACACATCCCTGTTCCATCAATCATTATGGTATTTAGATTGACAAAGGTTGGGATTTGCCCTTCTGTCATTGTGCTAGTACATGCTTTCATCATCATCACGTTACAACCAATAAAATGACATCTATCTATTGTAATTTCTCTCTGTAGCACGTGGTTTATTCCAGTATCAATTTTTCCTTTCAATCCTTTTGAACCATCGGAAGTACAATAGATTACCTCATCACTGACAGCATTAAATTTATCTTCAAAATAAAAAAGCGCTTGATTGCGTGCTTCTAAGATAACGATCACCCGATTTCCGAGTTCCTTTAATTTTCGCGCGATAGGATAAATTGCACCGATACCATAGCAACCTCCCCCGAGAAGAACCGTTCCAAACAAATTTAATTCAATTTCTTTTCCTAAGGGTCCAACTACGCTGAATAAGCGGTCTCCTTGTTTTTTTTCCGCTAATTCTCTGGTAGAGAATCCCGTTTCTTGATAGATTACCGTGATGGTACCTTTTTTTTCGTCCCAATCACTTAAAGTTAAGGGTATTCGTTCACTTTTTTCATTCATCATTATAATAATGAAACTACTGGGGCGTGCCTTTCTCGCAATTAGAGGGGCTTCAATAACCAATTCAAAAAAATTAGGGGCAATTTCTTCATTGCGAAGAATTTTGAAAGGTGCTTTTGAGGGTTCTTCTAAACCGCTCGTATCAGGTTCTACAGTGTGGGCTTTTTCTGATCGATATTCTATAAGCGTTTTGAAATCGGCTACCTTTCTGTAGATCTCTTCTCCTCGGAAAGCAAATGATTTTTGAGTAAACACATCGATATAAGGTCGAGGATATTCTTTGTCTGAGTCGATTATGTAGAGTGTTTTCTCAAGATCTTTATCCTCTTGATACTGCTGCTCATGAAAGGGTCTTTTTAAAAAAGGATTAAAATCCGTTAATTCACTGAATATATCTTCTACGTTTTTATAGTTAAATTTCGAAGCTAATTTCTCATCCATTTCTAATGCCAATTCTTTAAAAATTGCCCAATCCGGTTTCGCATCTCCTTTCACATCCGTACTTTTCGTAAGGTTTTGAAGTCTAGATTCCGAAGTTATATAGGATCCTGATTCTTCGAGAAATGTGCATGCGGGTAAAATAAAGTCAGCAAACATAAGATCATCAGATGAATAGACATCTTGTAAGATTACTAATTCCGGTTTTTTTAAGAGGGCACGATTATTGAGACGTTCGGTTAAATAGAGCGCTTTAATCTTCCCTGAACTAATATCATTAAATATCTGAGAGCTTGGTGTTAAACTTGTATTAGGATTATGAAATACACTTTGATATACACCTTCACTATTTCCCCTTCTCCATAGGGGGATAAGGCTCACTTTTTTATTGGTGAGTATCATTAGATTAAATAATGCACCTAATAAATCCCGAATAAAAGATTCAGAAAACATTTTAAGCATTCCGAATAAAATAATGCCCTTAAAGTCAGTGGTATCTTTTAAGGAGGATACAATCGTTTTTGAAATTTGAGCAAATTCTCCGTGCGATGAAATTAAATCAGATGAATCTAACCACGAGATAAATTCAGGATAATTAGTGATGGAAGTTGTGTCAATTAGAGAGTTTTTAATGAAGCTATTTGATAAGTGGAGAATAAATGATATTAACTCTTTAAAAGTTATATTTAACTCATAATCCAGTAATCTGGTGGTTTCGGAAGGAAGCTTATATTGGGCTAAATTAAGTGATATGATAGTCGCTCCATTCTTTTTTGCTTTATGTAATTGGATTAAAAGGGGTGGATGAGTAAGCTGAACATCAGCATTTACTAATATTATTAAGTTTGAATTTTCTATTGATTGAAATGGTCTATGATAATTTTGAATGTTGAGTAAAGCGGTTAGTTGCTCGTAAAAGATCTGGATGGGTTGCTCTTCTAAGGGCACAAAAACATTCTTAGTATGCAACACCTCATTTGCAAATTTTTGAAGGAGATAGCTGGATTCATTCGTCAAATTCGGAGAAACTAAGACTGCAATTTCATCGGAACTATATCCATGCAATCGATTTGCTATCTTTTCGTAAAGGTTCGACCAATCAGTAGGTATATGGTTGTTGTTTATTTTATATGAAGGATGTTTTAATCTTTCTTTACCATTATTAAACTGAGAGGTACAAAATCTGCCCACTAAACACGCTTGCCCGTGAGTTGTAGGGTTATTTTCGTCTGGAAGAGACTCCATAAGCTCTCCATGAGCAGAATAATATTTAAACCCGCACCCTACGCTACAAAACCCACATATTGAAGTGGAAGTCTCCGAAAATTCGATATTCCATTTGGTATTTTTAGAACTGAGAGCACCGGTAGGACATACATCAATGCATGCTCCGCAGAACTGGCAATTTGTATCGATACTTGGTAAATCTAGAATGGTAGAGACCTGCGTGTTATGTCCCCGATTAATAAAATTTATTGCACCAATTCCTCTCAACTCATTACATATTCTCACACATCTTCCGCATACAATGCAAAGATTATAATCCTTTTCCAAAAAGGGATCATTTCTTTTTAGAGGATAATTCTTGTAAAATAATTCATGTTCAATATCCTCTATCTGTAAATATTCAATAATTTCCCTTATTTCACACTCTTGCTTATTAGGGCAAGAAAAGCAACCAAACGTACGCCCTGCTTTTTGTAAAGATGGTCGGATGATTTCACATTCCTCTTTACTTTCACAGATAAGACAAGAATGGGGGTGTTCGGAGAGTATAAGTTTAATAATTTCTCTTCTTATTTCTTGAAGTTCTTCGTTTTTAGTGACCACCACCATTCCTTTGTGAGCGGGTGTGGTACAAGCAGGAAGAAATTTGTGGTTCCCCTCCACTTTACATAGACAGAGCCTACATCCGCCATATCCTTCTAAACCTTCTAAATAGCATAAAGTAGGAATATAAATATCTGCCTTATTGGCAACTTCAAGAATAGTCTGTCCTTTGGTAAATTCCAATTCTTTACCATCAATCATGAGGGATAATTTTTCATTGTTCATTGTCAAAACCTCACCTCCCTTGCGGGGGATTCGTTTTTTTCAATATGGCATTACTGGGACAAGATTCAAAGCACACTCCGCATCGAATACAGGCTTCAGTATTTATGCTGTGAGGCTCTTTTACGATGCCTCCTATTGCATTTACGGAACAATTGGTTTTACATACTCCACAGCCAATACATAAATCCTCATCGATATAATATGTGATAAGCTCATTACACACTAATGCAGGACATCTTTTGTCTCTAATATGTTGGAGATATTCGTCCCGAAAATATTTTAATGTTGTCAATACGGGATTGGGAGCCGTTTGACCCAGTCCGCACAAACTGGATGTTTTTACAATGTGTGCCAATTTTTCAAGTTTATCGAGATCCTTCAATGTTGCTTTCCCTTGAGTAATATGTGTTAAAATTTCCAGCATTCTTCTTGTTCCTACCCTACAAGGAACACATTTTCCGCAAGATTCATTTTGGCAGAATTCAATGAAATAGCGCGCTAATTCTACCATACATGTATCCTCATCCAACACAATAATTCCCCCAGAACCCATAATGGAACCTAATTTCGTGAGGTGATCGTAATCTAAGGGAGTCTCAAGATATTGTTTTGGAATACATCCTCCCGATGGTCCTCCAGTTTGAACACCTTTGAAAGCTTTTCCATTGGGAATTCCTCCTCCAATATCAAATACTAATTTTCTAATGGTGGTTCCTAACGGTAATTCTACAAGTCCTGAATTATTAATTTTTCCCGATAATGCCAGAACTGTCGTGCCCGGAGCGTCTTTCTTTCCGATCGATCTATACCAGTCCGCACCATTTTCAATGATTCTCGGAACGGTTGCCAAGGTTTTAACATTGTTAATATTGGTGGGTTTATTCCAGAGGCCGGAGGTGGCAGGATATGGGGGTTTGGGAGTTGGCATACCTCTTTTACCCATAATAGAAGCCATTAAGGCGGTTTCTTCACCGCATACGAATGCTCCAGCGCCCTTCTTTAAAGTTATAGTAAAATGAAAACCCGAATGCAAGATATTATTCCCAAGATAACCCGCTTTTTTGGCCTGCGTTAATGCTAATTCAAAGCGCTTGATTGCGAGGGGATATTCCGCCCTAATATAAGCAAATCCCTCGTTAGCCCCGATGGCGTATGCCGCAATAAGCATACCCTCAATAACGCTATGAGGATCACTCTCCAGTATAGTGCGATCCATAAAAGCACCGGGATCCCCCTCATCTCCGTTACATATTAGATATTTTTTATCTCCTTTGGTTTGATGGCATAATAACCATTTTTGCCCTGTAGGAAATCCGGCACCTCCTCTTCCGCGCAATCCAGATGCGTTAATTTCTTCTATAACTTCTAATGGGCTATATTCAGTTAACACTTTTTTAATCGAGTCATATCCCCCAATAGAAATAAACTCTTCAATATCTTCGGGATTAATTTTGCCGCAATTTTTTGTAATGAGAGGTACTTGTTGCTCATAGAAGGCAATCTTGTTCATATCTTTAATAGGGCTTCCTGTCTTTGGATCTTTATAGAGTAAATCTTCTACAACTTTATTATTTTTTATGTGATTTTCTATAATGGTAGCAATATCGCTTGGTTTCAAATGTGCATACAAAACATTATCGGGTTGAATGATTATGGTGGGTCCTAACTGACAAAACCCGTGACACCCTGTAAGTTTAATGGAAACCTTTTCAATTAATTTATGCTTTACCAATGCGTTTTGAAGAGATTCATGAAGATTGATAGCCCCCATCGAATTGCAAGCAGTGCCTCGACAGAGTAATAATTCTCGTTTGGGACTATTATTATTAATATTGTTATTTTTATTGCTAGTATTAATATTGCTATTGTTAGTACTGCTATTGTTAGGATTGTTAGGATTGCTATTATTTTTTGAATTCATTGTTTTCTCAGCTTTTTAATTAATTTCTTCACTTTATTAGTGGTTAAATTTCCATAAATTTCACCATTGACCATACATACAGGAGAGATGGCGCAACATCCTAAACATGCGACAATTTCGTAGCTAAATTGCATATCAGAGGTGGTCTCTCCTGGTTTTATTCCCAATAATGTTTCAACCAATCCTAAGATTTCTCGGTTTCGAAGGTGGCATGCGGTTCCATCACAGAAGATTAAATGATTTTTTCCAAGTTTGTCGAATTTGAATTGAGTATAAAAGGTTGATACGCCATAAATTTCTGCTGCTGGTACTTGAAGCTTTTTTGCTAAATAAAACATGGAATTGCGCGGTAAAAATCCAAAGACGTCTTGGATGGTCTGTAAAATTGAAATTAAATTATTTTTATCATAATTAAATTGATCGAGAATCTTTTTTAATTCTCTTCTATCTTGTTCCTTTAGTTTATATTCAATATTTTGTGTCAAATTTCAGTTCACACGAGAAAAGTTCATAAAAGTGTATTTTTTAAAAGAGAAATACATAGTTCTTGCCGATCTATCTCTATTATTCTTTATTTTTTTCCATATTCATAAAGGAATTAAGTGCCGCAGAAAAGTAATAAAATAGAATAGAACATCTTTTCTACATCCAGTTTTATTAGTTTAAGTTTTTAAATAATTTAAAATTTTTAATTAACTAATGAAATGGAGTCTTTTTTAATGGGAATATATGGTAGTTTCAAAACCAATTTTCCACTAGTTATATCAGCCCATAACAACCAGACTAAACTATGTTTAAAATGTTCCTAATTATATACTATGTATGAAAACTTTAATGATTTATTTCACAATGGGAGTAAGAACAAAAAAATTAGCTCATGTTATAGAGAGTTTTCTTCCCAAGATTGAGTTTGTATATCATCCTTTTGAAGTTTTTGGAAAATTAGGGCAAAAAATGAAAACTTTAGAGGCATTTTCCAATGGAGATTTTTCAAGGGTACAAGAATCTCTTGAAAACCTTGATATTAGCCCATATAAGACCATTTTAATGGGAATGCCCACCTATGGAAACTTTCCCCCGAAATTATTTGATGAGATCTTGGTAAGAATGGATAATATTCAAGAAAAATCTTTTGTGTTATTCTCAACATCGCTTATTACAGGCGAGGGCACGATTGAATACATGAATTCCGAATTAGAAGCAAGGAAAGGAAATGTCTTAGCTCGAGTTAATCTTCAGAGGTTCTTTAAAATAGGCAAGGAACCAATTTTAGAATTTCTCGAGACGATTGCTATTTCGTAAAGTATAATATTAATTGCAGAATTGAGGGTTGATTGATTGGGCTCATAATTTTTGGAAGATAAAAAAATTAAGTAATAAAACGATTTATGAATTTAGTTCAACAGCTTCAAACATCCATATACTTAAGAATTTGCTACGTAATTCTTCAGCTAAATTTGGATCCACCACATTCATGCAAGAAAATATTTGATATGGCTTTAGAGGATTTTGTAGTTTAAAGAGAATACGCTTTCTATCAAATATATCAAAATTGGAAGGCATTCGATGATAATTAAATTTCATTTCAAAATTGGGAAGATCTGAGGAGAGCTGATAGAGCTCTTTCTGAATTTGTTGAATTTGTCTAAAAGTGTTATTACAATTTTCTTTTTGATCTTTTGTTAATGGACGCTCATCATATTCAAAACTCCATAGATCTTTGACCTTTACGCCCCTTTCCAGTGCCATTTTAATTGGGTTATAAATTAGATTGGCATGGGGAAGGATTTTTACCGTACTTTTATTCACAAATTCATTTAAAATAATTTCTTGGGTAGCTGAATTAATATATTTGGTATAAACTGCCAGTATGGATGCTGTTCCATAAATAGTGGACCAAAATAGTTTTGAAGGTTCCTTAGAGATTGGGAAATCCGAGCTATATAACTCTGATTCCAATATTTTAGCTCTATCGTATAAGTAGTCAATTTTCCGTTTATTTTCGGTTGAATGATAATTAATGAGATTATCAAGTGATTTATTAAAAGAGAGAGCTTTGAACTTCTTTGGACGGGCTTCAATAATTTCGATTAATCCTTTTATCTTTAAATCATTCAAAGTTTCATAAATTCTTCCGCTAGGGACACCGGATTCTTTGGAGATTTTTCTTGCAGTAGGGGGATTGGTTTTGGAAGCTTTAAGTAAGGTAATGTACGCATTTATTTCATAGGTTGACAGATTGGCATCATTTAAAAATTCTCTTAGCTCGTTTAATAATTTATCGGACATTATTTTTAAAAATAGACATTATCATTTAAGCTTGCCGTTGATTAATATCTGTCAATTCTTAAAAGATCTCAAAAGACTCTAATTTTCCTTTCTGGAATGAGTAATATGAAATAAACCTAATTTTAGTTGTAATAGATCGATTATTATTTAATAATGTGAATGGTATTCTTTAAATGAAGAAAGAAAATGAATGTATATAGTTAATAAAAAAGCTAAACAAAAAAAATAAAATAAAATAAAATAAAATAAATTAAGGAAATAACTTAGGAAAGGTGTGATAAGTATTTCGGATATGTATGAAGAATTAAGAGCACATTTAGACACGCTACCCGTAGGATATCCCTCCACAGAATCAAGGGTTGAAATTGAAATCTTAAGAGAATTATTTGAACCAATTGAAGCGCAAATTGCAATGAAACTCTCATTTATTCCTCAGAAGGTAAAACAAATTTATAGAAAGCTCTCAAATGAAGATATTTCTCTGGAAAGACTGAAAGATATATTGCAACAGATGTATTCCAAAGGAACCATTATGCGTATTAAAAATAAAGATGAAACATTGTACTCAAATACGATGTTTGTTGTGGGAATGTATGAGTACCAGTTAGGGCGATTGACAGCCAGCTTGGTTTCTAAAATTTTCCAATATTTTGAAGAAGGTTATTTTGAGAAGGAATTCAATTTCACAAGTATTCCTCAATTACGAACTATTCCCACAAATGAAGCAATTACTCCAGATATGACCATTGCCACATATGACCAACTCAAAACCTTTATCGAAAATGCTTCTACCATTGCAATAATGGACTGTATTTGTCGTAAAGCGCACGATCTGCTAAATGACCCTTGCAAAAAGACACATTTGAGAGAGACTTGTATGACTTTTGGAGAGGCTGCAAGAACATTTTATGAAAAAGGTGTAGCAAGATTTATAACTAAAGAGGAAGCATATGAATTAGCACGAATCTTTGAGAAGGAAGGACTAGTACCATCACCTTCAAACTCCAAAAAGCCATTTGTCGTGTGTAATTGTTGTGGTTGTTGCTGTGAGGTAATATCAAATCAAAAGCGTTTTAAAAATCCTTCTCAATTCTTTGCAACGAATTTTTATGCAGAAATCCATATAGATCTCTGCACAAGCTGTGGGCTATGTCAGGAAAGATGTAATTTAGATGCCATTACCATTAATAATGCTAATTCTCATATTGATCTTGGAAGTTGTATAGGGTGTGGGTTATGCATTTCCAGTTGTCCAAGTAATGCGATACAATTAAGAAAAAAGGAAGAGGAGATAATTCCACCAGAAAATACTTTACAAACTTATAAAAATATATTGCACAAAAAAAACAAATTAAAAAATAAATCTTGAAATGAGTAAATTATAGGTGAGTAGAATTAAATTAAGCGAAGAGATGAAGGATAACATAAAGGCACGATTGAACTATTCAGAGGAAGACTTAGAAGTATTTCTTAAAAATCCAAAAAATGTAGATGTACTTTCAAAGTCTTTAAAATTATTAGCAAAGACAATTGAGATTGAGGTGATAGCTTCCCATGGGTGTAATAGCCAGCATAAAGTAGGTGATAAGTTTTATTTTGATGGAGCAGGAAATTTGATTACCAAATTAAGTCCCAAAAAAATTTGTATATTTGCATTGGCAGAACTTGATAAGTTAATTTTTGCCGCTACTGAATTGATATACGCAGGTGCTGATCCTAACCAAATACGCTTCAACAAAGCAAGTTGTACGGATATCGGCTTAAAATGCGGTGGTTGGGGACAAATAGTAATGAAAATGAAAGTAGTCGATCGAAAATAGCAAAAGTATTACTCCTACTGATGATAACATCTAAATATATTAATATAAAAATAAACCAATCCCAAAGCAGATATTAACTAAAACTGGATAAGTATTGGTGAATTTTGGTTTTATCATTGTTTAAAAGAATGTGGAATTGAAAAAACTAATACAACCAACAGAGCAGCCATAAAATCTATGAATTTACTTGAGTTAAAGCGTTTATTCAACTTGCTTAAGATTGACTAAATATGGAGCTATAAAGAGCTAAAAAAGTTTTTCAACAAAACAAGGGAGGTGATAAAAGTAGAATTAATGAATTTCTCATTCACCTTTTCACAGAAAAATAAAATAGCCTTTGAGATAAAAATTTGTTGTGCTTTGAAGAAGTTAAGAGGATAGGGAGCCTGAGGAATATCCTTGTAGATATTTTTTAGAGTTTATTCCTCGTGAGAGGGATTAAACCTTTATTATAAAGTAGAATAGAAGGATTTTGGATGTTTACTAAGAAATTTTGGGATATGTGAGAGGATTTATACGTTTTTTTTGATTAAATTAATTATATTAATTATATTACAATTTCTTTTCATGTTTTTTATGGAAATTATTTAGCCAATCGTTCTTTATTATTAATTAGAGTAGCATAGTTGTTTTATTCCTTTTATTTGCAAATATATATAATTACTATAATAACCCTAAGAATAATAGAGATTTATAATGGTATTAACAAAAAGAATCATCCCATGTCTCGATGTGACGGAAGGAAGAGTTGTAAAAGGAACTCAGTTCGTAAATCTTCGTGATGCTGGCGACGCAGTAGAATTAGGGGCGTATTACGATGAACAAGGAGCCGATGAATTGGTATTTTTAGACATTACCGCCTCTTCTGACAAGAGAAAAATATTAATAGATTTAGTAGAAAGGACAGGTGAGCAAGTTTTCATTCCTTTCACGGTAGGTGGAGGGTTAAGGACCGTAGAAGACATTAAGGGAATTTTGAGGGCAGGTGCGGATAAAGTGTCTTTGAATACTGCAGCAGTAAAAAATCCCCAATTAATCTCAGAAGCCTCAAAGATTTTTGGAGCACAATGTATTGTGACGGCAATTGATGCAAAACGAGTATATGTTGATTCTCGAGATATCAAAGGGGATAATATCATAATTGAAATAGAAGAGGGAACCTATTGTTGGTGGGAAGTATATATTCATGGAGGGCGAACGCCTACGGGGGAGGATGCAATTTTATGGGGTTTGAAAGCAACTGACTTGGGTAGTGGTGAGATTTTGCTTACTAGTATGGATGCTGATGGAATGAAAGAAGGATATGACTTGGAATTAACACGAGCATTTAGCGAGCGATTATCAGTTCCTATTATTGCTTCGGGAGGTGCTGGAAATCCCGAACATATTATAGAAGCGTTTAAAAAAGGAAAGGCGGATGCTGCATTAGCGGCGTCTATATTTCATTATGATGAATATTCAATCAAATATGTGAAAGAGGAATGCCAAAAAGCGGGGATTCCAATGAGGGTGTAAGAGTATGTTTTATATCGCAATAGTAGATTACGAAATGGGTAATCTAAAGAGTATTTATAAATGTTTGCAGCATATTAATGCCCCAGTAAAGATTACAGATAATCCTCAAACAATACTCAATGCGGATGGTGTCATTCTTCCCGGTGTTGGCGCATTCGGAGATGCAATGGCGCATCTCAAGCAGAAAGACTTAATTGGAACGATTCAGCAAATCGCAATGGAACAAATTCCATTATTTGGAATATGTTTAGGTTTGCAGCTTCTGTTTTCTAAAAGCTATGAAATGGGTGAACATGAGGGATTAGACTTATTTAAGGGTGAAATAGTAAAGTTTGATGAAACAAAGGTTGATAAAATTCCGCAAATTGGATGGAATAACGTAGAATTTCAAGATACACATCACTATTTGGTGCAAAACATTCCTAATAATTCATATTTCTATTTTGTTCATAGCTTCTATTGTAATCCTGCAAATCCAGACAATGTTTTGGGAAAAACGCGCTATGGAGAAATAGAATTTTGCTCAATGGTTTATGATCGATCCTCTAATATAATAGCATCGCAATTTCATCCCGAGAAGTCAAGTAGATACGGAATTCAAATCTATAGGAATTTTATTACTCATTGTAAAAAATAGGTTTTAAATTCAGGTATAATTTCTATTTATTCCTTTTATGTATTTGTAAGAAAAACTTTCATATTCCTAATGTATTTCATAACCTTTTTAATTGAACTTCTAATTTTATATACTATTAGAGTTTCTTATTATAGAAGATTGAATCTTCGAAGTTCATTAAATTGCAAATCTAATTCAAAAAATTACCATTTTATGTTGTAATTATTTCTGGGTGAATAAAAGCACGTGCATCAGATATTTGCTTATCCGAAGGATCAATATCAAGAAACCGCGATAAACGATCAATGATTTCCATAGGATCTTCAACTATTTCTTTTACAGTTACAGAAATATAGTTTTTATCCTTGAGAAACTCGTCAATTCTTTCATACATACTTTTAATTATAGACTGAATAAATGCCCTCGTTCGAAGGGGTGTTCCTTTTCTAATAAATTCGAGGAAGAAATTACTGGCAACCTTAAAAATTGTTTTCAGTTTTAGCACGCGGAAATAGATATTGATGATGTAGAAAAGATTCCAAAAACTTTTTACAACTTTTAATATAGAGTTAACAATATCATCGATATCACGGCGCAAACAGATATAAAAAGGATTTGTTAAAAATTGATGCAAAAATGGGATGGTGTAAATGGTTGAAGGATCTTTCCATCCCCATAAATCGGACTCCTTCTTTTGAATTAGTTTTTTAATGTAATTCTTTTTGGTATTTATAAGGTATTCAATTTTTTTATCATTATGATTTTTAAAACGTCCGATTTCTCCTGCTTCGGCGAGTACCTTGAAATTAAATAGCACAAAATCCCTATCTTCATAGCAACCGAATTTATTGAGGAATTTTCTTTCAATTAATTGTTCATCAGCGCCCATGTCGACTCCAAGTCTATGAAGAATCCCTGCGAGTAAACTACTCCCGGACCGCGGTAAAGTAAGAACAACAACCGTCTTTTTAATTCTTCTCTCACTTAATAAAATTCTTTGTAATACCTTTAATAATAAAAAGAATTTAAAAAGTCTAATCAAAACGAATTTAATAATTTGAAAGAAGTGCTTTTAAATAAATAAAAGATTTTTTACTCTATGAATTATATTTTTCTATTATGGGTTCTGTTGCGTCGGCTAGCAAAATAAAAGAGCGCACAAGGAAATTTTGCCAGTCTTTATCTAATTGGGAAACTTTTAATGATTCATTTACTATTTTTATAAAAATTGATACCCATCTTCAAAATGAATATAGGATAATTCCTGAAAAACAAAGAATAGGTAAAGGACATGTATATATTGCTCGCTATATTGCTAAAGAGATATATTATTTTCTAAATGCAACTATTCATCTATCTCATAAGAATTTACTTTTATTCGCTCAAAGATGTTTAGAATATAAGAACCAAACCGAAACATTAACTATATTTTATTTTGCAATTATATTTGTAGCAGAGCATATTGAAAAAAACCCAGAAAAGTTTAAAGAAATCATAGCTATGATAAAAACTTTGGCAAATAAAGAAGACTGGAGGATTAGAGAAGGTGCCATTTATCCCATCATATCCGGATTGAAAAAAGCACCAGATCTAGCTTTGCCCATCCTCTCAGAATGGTGTGAAGATGAGAAAGAAAATATTCGCCGATTAGTAGCGGAGAGTCTTAGACCAAAAGCTGAAGTTAAGTGGCTAAGAGATCCAAAAAAAAATGATGAAGTTTTAGTGATTTTATCTAAACTAAGAAAAGACTCTTCTTTATATGTCAGAAAAGCGGTGGGTAATAATATTAAGGACTTAACGAAATATATGCCAGAGAAAATGCTTCAATTGATGGAAGAGTGGCTTAAGGACTCAAATATAATAGTTCATGATACATTGGCAACTGAAGCAGGATTAAGTACCGATCAGAAACGTATGATTTCAATAATGAAACATGGAATGCGATGGATGAAGAATAAGAATCCAAAATATCATCAACGCCTAGAAAAAATCTTAGGTAAATATTATCTCTTATATTTTGATGAAAAGAAAAACCGATTAGCAAAACCTAAGTGAGATTTGTTTATTCGGGCGAAGACTGTGCTTTAGGCAGAAGAAGAATAAAATTTGATCCTTTAGTATAATCATCTTGTATTCTATTTTCCACCCAAATCTTTCCATTATAAGATTTCACAATTTGATCAACCAGAGATAACCCAATTCCTAAGCCCATATGTCTTCGCTCTTTCTCATACATTCGTTCAAAAAGCTTTTCTTTTAATTCTTCTCTAATTCCAATCCCATTATCGATGAATTCTAGTTGTATATAGTCATTTACTTCAATATTTCTCTCTGAGATTTTTATTTGAATTTTTATTACTTCTTCATCGTTATATTTAACCGCATTTATAAGTAAATTGTCAAATAAATCATATAAAAGGTCATTTGCTAAAACAATATAATCCTCTTTGGAAGCATCAATTATAATTTCTATATTTTTCATTTCATACGCTTTTAAGATATGTTCTATTGTTCTGTTTAAAACATATTTTAGTAATATGGGCTCTGTAGGGATCCTCATATCTTCAATCTTCGATAATTTTACAATATTAGAAACGATATTAGCTCCTTTGGTTACTTGGTTTTTTATAATCGTAAATACTTCCTCTTGTGATTTAATATTTTCAGGATCTTTTTGGATTAATTTATATAACTCAACAGAAGATTGGATTGTTTGGAGCACATTATTCATATCATGGGCAATTAAATCCTTATAAAAATCAACTCGATTAAACGCTTCACGATATTTTTTTTCTGACTTTTTTAAAAGTTCTGCTGCTCTTTTTTTTTCAGTAATGTCGATTCCCGTTGATAATAGTCCTTGAAGATTTCCATAGTTATCTAAAATTGCTTTATTAACCCATGAAATCCATACTCTATTCCCTGTTTTAGTAATGTTTTCATTTTCGACTTGGATGTACTTTTCAGGATTTTTAAAGATAGTTTTGACCATCTTTTCTAAATCTCGACCTGAGGTTTCGGTTTTAGGAACAATGGTACCTATTACGTGTTTATTCAATAATTCCTCTTGAGAATACTCAAAAAATGATTGTCCAAATCTATTTATGAACTGGATATGGGCATCTTTATCTAATCGAATAATAATACTATTTGCTAAGTCTACAAGTTCTCGATATTTTTTTTCAGAATGTTGTAAAAGAAGTTGAGCCTCTCTGCGCCTTGAAATATCCCTTCCCACAGCAACAATTAATGTTTTCCCTCCAATAGTTTGAAAAGATCTTCCGGTATATTCAAAGGGAATTAAATTTCCTTTTTTCGTTATTAAAGATATTTCTAATGTCGTTTCTTGATTACTCAATACATTTCTTGTAGCCTCTTGAGCTTCTTTAAGATCTTCTTGACTATAATAACTGTCAGGAGCTTTCATAGAGGCTATTTCTTGATCTGAGTATCCAGAGATTCTCCTAAATGCATTATTCCACCTTACAGCTTTGCCAGTTTGAGGATCAAATACATAGATTGTATCGATTGATGCATTTAGAATATGTTCTGCAAATTGCTTTTCGAGCTCTAAAGCTTTTTCTGTTTTTTTACGTTCTATTAAATATCCAATTGTTCGTGCGGCCGATCGGAGCCTCTTTTTTGCAATTTCAATAATATATGGTGGGCGTGTTCGATAAGAAGAAGCAATTTCTTTTAGTTTAGTATATTCTACTTTATATTTTTTTGCAATATGTTTTAATTTATAGTTCTCTTTAGGAGGATTTCCATAACCGAAATTAATACTCCCTACAACTTCATCACCTGCTTTAATAGGAATGGCAATAATATGGAGGCCTCCATCACATACGATATCAATCTCCTTATCTTTAAATATAGAAATTTTTGAAGCACGCGTCCAACATGATTCATGACAATGCCATTTTCCACTATTTAAGGCCTCTTGATTATCTTCTGTATTACATAACTTTCGCGATGCGGCATCAAGAAATCGACACCATTCTGAACTGAAATATCCTAATGCATAATCTCCATTTTTCTCGTAAATGGCGCTGGAAGTCTCTAGTAGATCAAAAAATTCGGATGCGATTTCTTGTAAGAGGTCAGCTCCTATAGAATCTAAAATTGTTCGTTCACCATTGAGTTTCGTTAAATCTCCATAGTTTGGCAAAAATACTTCTCGATTAATAGTATCCTTTTTGAGTAACCATTGAATGCTCCTTAAATCTCTGCGTGCTTCTATACGTTCGATGATATTTTTTAATCTATGTCCTACCTCTTCTATTAAATTTTGTTCCTCTTTAGATATATATTTAGCTTGCGTATAGCAAACATCAAGACATAAAATAGAAGAATTAATATCTTGTTCAATAGAAAACTTCCATTCTGTTTCTTGAAAATCAGAGGTTTCAAGAACAATCTCTTGATAGGTAATACGAGCACATACTAATTTAGGATGCTTCATAGCAGGTGGTATTAATTCAAGAGTTCTTCTTAAAAGATCCGAAAGTCGCAAATTTGGTTTTTCATCAATTTTAGAAATTTCATACAAACATGTTAATTGATTGATCTTTTCGTCAAGGTTCTTTTTAGATTCTTCTAATTCTTTCTGAATTGTAACATGTTCTGTAATATCCATTGCAATAGCAATGATACCTTTAACATTACCTTCCTCATCTATGTAAGGTATTTTACTGGTATTAAGCCATTTCTGGTCTTCTTTAGGCTTCCAAGGCTGTATAAAGTTAAGTTTTGGTTGTTTAGATTTTATAACTTCTAAATCATCTTCCCAATATGAACGCGCTAGTTCATATGGATAAAGATCAAATGCGTTGATTCCTTGTAGTGCCTCCTTTTTCATATTATGAACCATTGCTGCAAATTTATTAACTCTAATTATGTTGTTTTCAGTGTCCTTATAGACTATAATTCCGGGAATATGATCTAATATCAATTCTAATTCTTGACTGAGAACCTTATATTGAGTCTCAGATTTTAATAATTCTTTCTTAAGTTCTTGTTGTTTCAAAAATGAGTGAGTAATATCTATGAATGAAGCATGTACTTCATGAGGAGTATCGTTTTCATCTCTTATTAATTGAGAATTTAGTTGAATTACTTTTAAATTCCCTTGAGCGTCTTTTATTGGCATTGTCATATTTTTAACCTCGTTATACTCCTTTAAGAGATGATAATATTTCTTAAGATAGTCTTGATCCTCAATGAACCGTCCGATTCTCATTCCTATTAAATTATCTGATGCTTGGAAGCCTAGTATCCTGTTAAAACTTTGATTATGCATTAATACTTTTCCACGGAAATTCCCTATGTAAAATCCGATGTTTAAATCATTTAAAACCTTCTCATGATCTAATTCATGATGATTAAATTTTATTTTTCCCATATTTAACTATTTTAAGATAGTAAAATTGCTATAATAAATATATTACAAATCTCGATTGAAAAAAGAAATATCTCTATCTTCAAATTACTCACTCCAACCTTAATTTCTTGAAATTTGCCTTAAAACTCTTGGTTTCTGAGCTAAAATAATAGTGATTAAAATAACATTTGATGATTAAATGGGTAACAAGCTTTTTTTTAGATAACAAATTCCAAAGAAGTAATTAGAATGATTGGTAATGTCATCTTAATCCCGGTTATAATTTTATTTTTCTCTAATGCATGTGGGCAATTATATTATGCTACAAAACTATATAAGAAGTTTAAAGAAGATCATTCTATTAAGAATAGTATTATAACTGGTATTTTGTGGATGATTGCTGGGCTGCTATATCCTTTTTATTTTTCATTTGAAGGCTCTGAAATTCTTTTTTTTAAGATACTTTCTGTATTTTTCATTTGTATATTTACACCTCTATTAATCTTGGCTATTATAAGTTATCAGTATTTGTTCTCGGTTAAAAAAAAAGATAAAATAAGAAAGCAGAAAAATATTAACCAGTTATTGGAGGATTTTGAGAAAAACTCACAATTGGCAAATGAAGAGCATTCCTATTCTTTAAAAAGAGATATATATAGAAAAACGCTTCATCTTTTTCCTGCTGGCGTAATTATTCTAATGTGGGTATTTTCCGTATATGTATGGGATGGAATGTGGAATGCTGATAAATTTTGGGGAATAAATGGAGAGGAATTTGGGAAATTTTTAATCATAACCGCGGGATATTCGGGTATACTCATATTTGCAGCATTAGATTATTTGAGGTTATCCTATATTTTCGAAAAAAGAAATTTAGTGCATTTACTCCCTAATAATGTGCTAGAAATATTGTCTAAATCCTTGAAAAGGCAAGAATTCTTCGAATTTACAAAACCCGTGGCATTAGTTCTGGCGTTTACACCTATTTTCTTTTTTCCATTCGGAATCTTTTGTGCTGCGGCATTAATTTCTACAATTGGCGATGGAGCGGCATCTATTTTTGGATTGAAGTATGGAAAAACCCATTTTCCAAAGAAATCAAGTAAAACAATTATAGGTTATATTGGAGGATTTCTTGGCTCCTTTTTAATTTCAATTTTATCTTTAATTATATTCTTACCAAGCACTGACTTTCTCAAAAAAAGTCTAATTGCATTAATAGGAGCAATAGCCTTTTTAATGACGGATCTAGCAAATCTAAAAATTGATGATAATATTCTCAACCCTCTACTCGCGGGAATTTTGATGGCAATAATCTTTTATATTTTCTAGAAATAAAAAACTTTAGAATTCTTGAAGACCAAACATAATCTATTAAAACTTACTATCTTAAATAAGTCAAAATTGCAGAAGAAATTAATTAAGGAAAAATAAAACTCTTTTAGATTATGAGTATACATTGTTGAAGCCTCCCCGCCCTAAAGGACGGGGATTCCCACGAGTCCACTAAGCATTAGCTGGCGGGCATATCTTAGGGCTGTCTGTCGCGGTAAACCCCTTCCACGTGCGTAGAAAGGATTCCTCCTTCAAGGAGGGTTGATGCGATAAGTCATCGGATGTCAAGAACGTTACCATGATATTCACGGCGGAATTTAAGTCCCTATCCATCTGATGACCGCATTCGCAAGTAATAGTACGCTCGGACAATGAACGCTTTACTCTTTTCCCGCATTTCGCACAGGTCTGTG
>SHMU01000059.1 GCA_008080765.1 Promethearchaeota archaeon
TAAAGACTTTCAACATAAAGTCAGTAAACAAATAGTGGAAAACACGAAAGCGAACACGATTATTGTGGGAGAGCTCAATGTGAAAACGATGGCACGGAAGAAAAAAACCACCAAATCGCCCCGACAAAACAAATCGAACAAGACTCTTAATCATTCAATGCAAAACACGGGCTCGTTGGGAAGATTTGTCCAATTCTTAACCTATAAAGCACAAAAAATAGGCAAAAGAGTAATAAGAATTGATGAATCATACACCACACAGACCTGTGCGAAATGCGGGAAAAGAGTAAAGCGTTCATTGTCCGAGCGTACTATTACTTGCGAATGCGGTCATAAGATGGATAGGGACTTAAATTCCGCCGTGAATATCATGGTAAAGTTCTTGACATCCGATGACTTATCGCATCAACCCTCCTTGAAGGAGGAATCCTTTCTACGCACGTGGAAGGGGTTTACCGCGACAAACAGCCCTAAGATATGCCCGCCAGCTAATGCTTAGTGGACTCGTGGGAATCCCCGTCCTTTAGGGCGGGGAGGCTTCAATTCTTTAATTATCAATTACATTATGTCCTTAAAAACGTTTTTTCAAATAAAACAGGAGAAACTGCTTTATAACGATTTTTTAATAAGAAAATCTATTGTTTATTGTTTGTTATCTAAAGAAACTGAATAAAGAAAATGAATAAAAAAAATGATTAAATTGGTAAAAAGAGAATAACTATTTCTGATAAGAACCAAATTGTGGAAAAGTTTTCAATTGCTCCGTGGTGAAAATGGGTCCTTCTTTGCACACACAGATATTATTTTCCTCTCCGATGCAACATGATCCGCATAATCCCACACCGCACTTCATTTTTCTTTCCAATGATGCTTGTAGTTTTACTTTGTTGTTTTGAGCAATTTCAAACACTCTCTTCATCATAATTTCGGGACCGCAAGTAAGTATAAGGTCTATGTTATTTTCTTTAATCAGATCATCGATGGGATCAGTTACATAGCACTTACGCCCCGTGGAACCATCATCTGTTGTACATAAGGTATCTGGAATAAGATTTTTGAGTCGTTCTTCAAAAATTAAGGACGCTTGATCTTTAGCTCCAATGGCAACAAACACATTTTTTTTGTTTTTTTTAAGGGGTTCAATTACTGTGCTTATCGCTGCGATGCCCATTCCACCTCCTACAATCAAAATATTGGAGGTATCTTCATAATTCCACGA
Source organism: Promethearchaeota archaeon (assembly GCA_008080765.1). Classification (GTDB taxonomy): domain Archaea; phylum Asgardarchaeota; class Lokiarchaeia; order Sigyniarchaeales; family SOKP01; genus TEKIR-8. The sequence goes on from SHMU01000059.1 coordinate 1,220, forward strand.
GTTTCCATATGGTCCTCTAATTCCAATTGTATCACCGATATTCATATCAAAGAGCGCCGATGTCCCCTCACCGATTTTCTGGACGGTAATTTCTAATAAATCTCCGTTCACTTGTGAAACCGACATTGGTAGGAAATCGATATCGGGGAGCCATAATACAACAAAATTTCCCGGTCGATATGCTTCCGCAATATGAGTGCTTCTGACCCAAAAGCTCTTAATCTCGGGAGAATGAATCTCTATATCTTCAATTTCAACAATCTCAATCTTGCTCCGAGTCATATTGACTACATCTTGCTTCAAATCTTTATCCAGCTCTTTAGTGTTAATAAATCCTTGCTCCAGCGCCAATTCAAAAATTTCATTACCTTTTTTCGTTCTGAGGATACACGTAGTCCACTCCTCATTACTTCCCACCTCCCCAACCGATATATCTGCAAAGGAACCAGAATAATCAGAACATGCAAAACATGCTTCTCTAATGGTATTATCATATAAAATATTGAGAGGAACCGCCTTTTGTTGAGAACCATTGGAAAAAGTTAGATGAAAATTCGATAGATCTTTTTCCACCTTGCTAATTGATATAGGATCAACTCCAAAGGTGTCTAATACTTCTTGTAGTTTTTGGTTTTGAAAGGTTCCAAAACAAAAAGTGCTAATTGCAAGTGATACCAAATCATATGCTTCAAAGTCAAATCGTGGGTGATTTTGAATTTTTCGTAATGCTTGAATTTGACAGGGTGTACCAACTACAGCAATATTAGCATTTTCCTTGTTTATTGCGTCTCCTAATATCGAGAGAGTTGGTGCTTGGCTCGGTTTATATCCTGTAGATAGCGTTAATTCTTGTGGACTCTGTGCAATATATGGAACGGGTCTGAATTGGTTATCGGCTTTATTTACCAAGGCACTATCTATTGCACCCGTTTCCATCGAAACAGCAAGTAATGCGCTAATTACTCCCGCTTCGGGGGTTCCAATTTTTTGCTTCGCTTTTTCCGTAGCCTTTACAGAAATGATTCGATCATAATGCCCTAAAATTTTATCATGTTTTTTCCCAAAAACCCATTTATCCAATAAAGCTAAAGGAAAATGATCTATTCCCGTCTTCGGGCAGAGATTATAACACGTTCCGTATCCTTCCCTACATGTGTTCATCTCTTCGCATGAACCATCATCATAGGGAGTTTCCGAATCAACATCGAATTTAATATTGCTACAAAATGCTCCGCACGCACCACAATATACGCATCTACCCGAATCTATCACTTCTGATTTAAGTTCTTTCCATCCTTTTTGTATTTTTTTCAAAAACATCGTTAATTCGCCTCCATTAAGGTTTGAAGAAATTTTTCGCCTTTTTGCTTTCCAAATTCAAATGCTTTTAAATTTGTGTCTAATGTGGATTCTGGGACAAATTTTTTAATGGTTTCAATTGCCGCTTCTTCTGAGAAGATATTAGAAATCTTCATAAACGCTCCGAACAAAATAGTGTTACCGAAAACACTATTTCCAAATTTTTCCAATGCTAATTTCTGAATAGGTATTCCTAAGGCCTTTACACGCTTTGCCGTCCTAAATTTTTTTATCGTTGAGGTATCCCATAATAAAAATCCTGTGTTTTTTTCATCTTTAAGATCTCCTTTCTTCATCTCTGAAGCCCCTTCTTCTGAAAGTACAATTGAAAAGTCATAGGGTGCTAATGCTTTGGGATAATCGATTTGCGACTGATCTTGATCTAAATCAACGACCACTTCAGCCCAACACTTTCCGCCCCGTGCCGCTGCACTATATGCCTCAGTCTGAGTAGCCGCTAATCCTTCATATAAAGACGCAGCAGTAATAATCATTTTGCTTAAAGTAATAACTCCTTGCCCTCCAAATCCGATAATTCGAATTTCATATCGTGCCATAGTTATCTCCTCCCTTGAGCAATGTCCTTAATGCGATTATATTGTTCTGAATATTCAATCTGACTTGTATCATGTCGAAATTCCCCAATGACATATTTATTAAAAAGCTCCCTCTCATCCATAAATTTGGCTTGATTAATACGTACGGTGTTTTTTTTGATCCATTCAATCATTTTGCCGGCACTATCCATTTTTGATATATCCTCTTCTAAATTCATGTTTTCATTTCCCAATGAATCTAGATTTTTTCTGCCGAAATTTGTTATACAAGGTGTTATTATTTCAATTATTGAAGTTCCATTATGTTTTAATGCCGTTTTAAAATATTTCATGAACGTACGTGGATGTGCAACTGTCGTTCGGGCAACATACGTGGCACCGGCGGCTAATGCAATTTCTATGCCATCAATTCTCCTCTCAAACATTCGATACGGAGTGGTCGTACTTTTTGCTCCGAAAAGTGTAGTTGGAGCCGCTTGTCCCCCAGTCATACCATAAATACCATTATTAAATATAAACATCACACAATTGAGATTTCTTCGACATAGATGGACAAAATGATTTCCACCTATTCCTAAGGCATCACCATCTCCGGAGAAAATAATAGGCTTCATTTTGGGATTTCCCATTCGTATGCCTGTTGCTAAGGCAGGCGCTCTCCCATGCAGCGTTAAGATTTTCTGAGCCGAATGATGAACGAGTAGAATAATTTGCGAATAACAACCAATTCCAATTATTAATGGATATTTTTTAGGATCTAATCCTTCATCTTCAAAAGTCCGAGTATATAATTGCGAAATTATTCCATATCCACATCCTGCACAAAATCGCGAAGAATAATTACCTAATAAGTTTCCCACATAAGAACTCTCCAAGTAGGGGTGTTCTGGTTTTTCTTGGGGATACATTGGACCTACGCCGGACATAGTTAGGCCACCTCCTTTATTTTTTCTAAAATATCATTCGGATGATGAAACTCACATACTTTTGGTACTCGAATGATAGGTGTTTTAAGGTCTGTAACTCTCTCGACTTGTTCAGCAATATATCCGGTATAGTTTAGTTCTGGTACAATGATAGCTTTTTTATTCTTCACTACCTCTTTTACAACTTCATCATGAAAGGGCCAGATGGTTATTAATCGGAATAAGCCCACTTTTATTCCTTCTTTACGGGCAATATCAACTGCTCTGTAACTGGAACGAACCGGAAGCCCATAAGCAATGATTAAGATTTCTGCATCCTCTATCTTATAGGTATCGGTGAGACAGATTTTATCCTTATTTATATTAATTTTATCGATTATCGCCTCTATAAATTCCATTGGTTTCGGAGTAGGGAGTCCATCAGGACCGTGGGGTTGATGGATGAATAATCCGGGACAATATTCTGTTCCCATTTGAGGTGGTTTAGGAGTAACATACTCGCCGCTCACTCTATCCTTGTATGTAAACATTCTCCCCGAAGTGTCTTCCGGCAATTCTCTCGGTATTACCCTTTTAAGAATTTCCTCTTTGGGGGGAATATTAATTACCTCATGTAAATGTCCTAAGTACGCATCGGAAAGAATAAACACGGGACAGCGATATGTCTCCGCAAAATTAAAGGCAGTTATTGTCAAATCGAATAATTCTTGACAATTCATCGGTGCTAAGGCAATTACTTGAAATTCTCCATTCCCTGCAAATCTTACAAATCCAATGTCATTATGGTGAGGTTCGGTGACATAACCGTTTCCAGGACCATTTCTTTGGACATCACAAAATACAAAAGGGATTTCTAAATTAGCTGCCATAGAAATAGTTTCTGCCATCAAAGAAAATCCCGGTCCGGATGTTGCTGTTAAGGCTTTTGCACCCACCAAGGATGCCCCAATTACGGAATTAATCGAGGCCAGCTCGTCCTCCATTTGCATACAGCAGCCACCCACTTCCGGCAGACGCTTTGATAAATGTTCTATTACTTCGGTACTCGGAGTAATTGGATACCCTCCAAAAAAGCTAGCTCCCGCCGAAAGAGCACCCTCACTCATCGCAACGTTACCCATCATAAGGTGTTTGCCGGGTTCTAAAAACCGCTTTTCATCATTTGATATCATTTTTTTCACCTCTATGTGGTAGCTTTTTCTGCTCCATTGTGATTTTCATTTTTCTCCTCCAAAACATATAATGCCCAATCTGGACAGCCATATTCACATCTTCTACATCCCGTACAGTACTGGGCCTTCCCCTCCTTCACTCGTGGTATATAGGATATTCGCATATTCAATTCATCACTTGCCTCTAAAATCCCCGTAGGACATACCATAATACATACATTACATCCTCCGCATCTGTGTTTATTTAAAAAAAGCGCAAACTTCTTTTCTTTATTTTCAAGTAGTTTTGGAATATTTATCAACTCTATTTTGTTTTTGTTAAATTTTTAATGATCTGTATTAATAAGAACTCATTAGTATATTTTTAACAATTTTATAATTTTTTTCCTAGTTTGTATTAGATTATTTTCGATCTTTAAAAAATTATTACAAATTGCTAGATTCTATTGAATGTTTATATTCTTTATTAACATTTTCAAACATTAGTCTCTTTAAATAGACAATTTATAATTATTATGAAGCATCAGAACTAATAAAAATTAAACCAACATCAAAAATAAAAATCATTACAATTTTATTCTAATGATGAATTGGGATTTTTACCCTTGCCCGAATACTCTCAAATTTTCTATAAGGTAATCACGCTATTTCTAAGGATCTTCCAATGGATTCAGCTCCTTTCATATATTATTCTAATGCGTTCTGCACTCTATTTGAAAGCGTATAAGTATATTCCCTATCTATGGGTTTGAATATTTTTTATTCGTCAAATCAATATTTTTCTTCTTTTCTTAATATAATAGTTATGTATATTTATCCACTTTTTCTAATGATATGAATAGTAGTAGTAGTGTTAGGGATATATACCCCTTCTTCGATTGCTCCTTCAAAAAGCATTCTTTTTGAGACGGAAGGTAAAATTCTATTACTCCCATTTTGTTCATTAATTTAAAAAGTACAAAGAGAAGACACGCACTCACTCTTCTTGAACGATCAAAAGATATTGTGGTTGCGTTTAATTCTTCTCTTACCCCAAACCAATACAACCTCATCATATATTCATCGATAAGAGTCATAAATCCTTTCCAATGATAAAATTAAAAGCAAACTCAACAATATACCTACATAAAATTGCTACTATTGATAAAAACCTAGTAATTGGTGAAATAGGACACATTTCGAAAGATCTAAAACTCGAAATTACTACAAAGATGAGAAATCTCTTTACCTTATAAAAATTTTAGGCATTTGGTTTCAGAATTCAGAGACTCAAAGACTCAGAGATTTATTTCGGATTTATAAAAGCGAGAGAATAAAACTAAGATTGAATAAGGTCTTATGTATCTATTTTAAAGCTTCTAATTCCTCCTCTGAGAGATACTTCAAATACCTTTCCTCCTCTAAATATTTCACGCCTGTAGGAAATCCCGACTTATAACGCTTGGCAATCTCTTCTTTAAACACTTTTTTCGCTAATGGATCACCTGCTTCAGTTAATTTCTTAAGTAAGGGAAACGCTAAATTGCTACGTAAAAGACGGGTATCATAATCATGTTCATATCATGCTTGTAGATTGGAACAATGCCCCCAAAATTCAACATCTGGAGGAACCATCATGCTATCCTGTTCCATACTTGAATCTAGATATTCTGTTGCATCATCAATTGAGTTAATTTTTAAATTATTAGATACTGATTCCTCAGATAAAGTTAATAATAAGTACTTACACTGCATAAATTCTTTATCCTTAATGTATATAACAGTCTTATAGCCCTTTTCAAATTTTAAGGTAAGAAAGCCATTAATTTGGAAAGGCTCTGGTGGTAAAGCTTTTTTTGTATCAAGATACATTCGAATTGTTCCTTCAAGTTCAGCCTCCTCATCCCATTTGTAAATATACTTTGAATGTCTCCGAGTTTTAAATCCCCATTCATAATCAACTATTCCAAGAGTGTGTCTTTTGCAATACCATCTTTTTGCTTTAGGAATAAAAAGCATATCCTTTGAACAAGAATGACATAACGCGCAATAGCATATTGAATCTGACCAAGCAGCAAGTAAAAACTGCCTCTGATTAGCTAATTCATTTCTATCCTTTCTTTCTTTAGTATTAAGTTTAGCTTTTTTAAGATATTCCCTCGATTTCAATATTTGTTTCTCAAATTGGTTTTTAACAGCAAGATCGATAATTTTACGAATATTTGTTCTTAAATTAATAAGAAATCTACTTTTTAAAAAAATCCCCCTAAATTTATTTTTATCTATCATTTTTTTTATTTTAATCTCATATTTGAATACTATCATCAAAACTTAAATATGCTGATACAAGCCATCTTAGAATATTACTTCTTGTTAAATGAAATTGATTAGTGCTCTACTTGACCTTGAAGGACCTTCTCTTTTTCTTGGAGTTCTGCCTCTTTTGTGATTAAATGGGCTTCATGGATCTTATCTTCTTGGCGGAGCCTCCAAAGCAAGTAGGCGCATATTCCTAACAATAAAATGAAGAATAGGAGCCAAGGACCCATAATATTACGAATTAACGGGGTGATTTAAATGTTACGGTTGCAATAATATAATTAAGGATCAAAAATCTTAGAACTTACTAAATTAATAAATTTATACTCTAAATAGTGGTTTATAAATAGGTACAATTCATATATATACATAGATAATAGTAGAACAAGTAGAAATGCAGAAGGATATTAATTATATCTATGAAAAATGTAACCGAAGATAAGGAGTTTGTAAGCACACGTCATCGGGATGCGGAGCCAGATACCTTTGACCCGAGTGTACCTCGTTTAGGAAGAAGAGAAAGCGAGCCTCATTCAGCTGAAATTACATATCTTCATGATGTATTGATCGCGAATTTTCCAGAAGACAGGACAATATGGGATCTTCACCATTACTTCAATGTAGCTGAATTAGAGATTGACATTCAGTTTGACATCTCTTATTTTAGGGGACTAAAGATACCTTACACTTTAGCTTCTTATCATGCAAATAAATTTGATAACAAAGTTCCAACAATGGCAATTAATATCTTATCAAAAAGCACATGGCGTTCGGATTTTGCAGAGAAGCCCGAATATTGTCGCCTTTTAGAAATACCATTGTATATTTCATTTCCTCCTTATCATGTAACGAAAAATATATTTAAACCACCTTTTATCCGAGCATATATTCTGCAAAATAATGGAACTTATCAAATTCATGAACTACGAGAAATTACTATTACCGAATCTGGAGAATGGAATCATAATGCGATAATTGATGTGAGCGAGATTGTCCCCTTTCGAATTGGCTTAAGAAAGCGAGAACAAAAGCATCAAGGAGATGAATCTCTGTATCGACTGATTTTAATAGATCCTGAGAATGAAGTAATTTTGCTAACTGAAAAAGAACAAAAAGAACAAGAACTTACGCAAAAAGAACAAGAACTTACGCAAAAAGAACAAGAACTAGCTCAAAAAGAACAAGAACTTACGCAAAAAGAACAAGAACTCGCTCAAAAAGATCAACGTATTAAAGATTTAAAAACTGAAATATTAAAAATGAAAGAAGAACTGAATACGAAAAATTAGAATCGATTTAAACTAAAAAAGGCTCAAAGTATTGTATCTAAGAACCAATAGTTTATTATTTATTTGATATTAATGATAAATCACATGAAATCAACTATATAGTAGAATAGAAAAATAAAATTAATAAATTATCTCTGGACTTTACCTATAAGCAACTACACGTTGTTTTACATGATGGTACTCATTTCTATATCGTATATAATGATCATGATGAGTATAGTTATTCTATCATTTTTTTAAAATTAGAATTAGATAGATGTAGATTTGATAACTATGATGATCATTGGAATGTCTCCAGTCGAGCTCATCATTTTCATCCTTGGAAAAAAAAGAAGCCATTGAGAGTATTATGAAAGGAGTTCCAGAACAAGATATGGTTAAATTGATAGATTTGCTAAAATCTGGAAAATTAAAACAAACCAAATAACGTGATCACTCTCAAAATATTTCCCTATGACAAAACGTGCCAAATATTTCTTAATCTCCCCTTTGAAATCATCTCGCTTAATTTCTCTCTTTATTCGTTCAATCATCTCTCGCTGAGTAGAAATATAGATTTGAGTGGTAAATAAATCGGGAAATTCCTTTAAAAGGAGTTCATGAGCTTCTGAAATTAAATCATCTAAGTTATCATTCGTCCAAGGTATTAAACTCAACTTAATCTATCGATAATATGACTGGAAAGGGATGATACTTGATTTGAGAAGTGTTTATAAAGAAAAGGTTCCCATTGATCGATTAAAGCTTTCGATTTTCTTTCAAGCTCGGAGACTGGGAGGGAATCTATATTTTTACTTAAAAAATATAACATATTATCCACAGTTTGTTCAATAATATCTTCGTATGCGGTTTTTAAATGCATCACAAATTTAGAATGTGATATTGAATAGATTCCTCTCCTCTCTTTCAAAACAATATTAAGTTCAGTTAAACTTTTTAAAGTAGTATGAATTTGGCTCTCACTCATTCCTGTCTTCTGTACGATCTCTTTAAAAGCAAGAGAATTCCAACATACTAATAGGGCGATTACCTTTTGAGCACTTGGAGTGCCTAAAGCTTTTTCATAATCATCCATGTCATAGAGAGGTATATTATTATGAGTGATCATTTTCTCCACTAAAACTATATGAATCTTCCACTATAGATATATGTATATGTTTTCATCACAAATTATCCTCTTTTAGTTACCTTGAAAAAACTCCTCAAGTAATTATTGTAATTCTTTATTCCCGTTCTTAACTCTTCTTATACCTTAATTTCAATTAAATCAAATGACAATTTATAATTTTTCATTGCAAATTTCATGAAAAATTGTATAGAAAAAAGTATTCATTGTCGATTTTTCTTGAAAATGTTATGAAATATTAAATAGATGTGTAATACCACAGATTGGGATTATATATCTTCCTTTGAGATACCCGCTTGTTTTAGAATTTCCATCAATGTTCCTCTGGGTAATTCTTTTTTATGAAGCGGAACAACGACTCTTCTGCGTGATTCTGGATGATAAAAAATGTGATGACTTCCCTTAATACGATCAAGCACAAATCCATATTCTTTTAAAATTTTAATAACTTTTTTTGGTCTTAATGTGGGAAGTTTAGGCATCGATATTCACAGTCATAGTGTATTCAAATGTATTATCTTCCGTAGGAATCTCTTCTTTATGCGCTTGTAAACTTTCAAGGTATAAAAGAATTGCCTCTTTTGCCATTTTAAGAGCTTCTTCGATATCTTCGCCAAAAGTAATGCAACCAGGTAAACTTGGAACTATCACTGTGTAACCCCCTTCCGGTTCCTTCCGAAGTAAAATTCGGTAATTAAGTTGCTTCAATTTATATTTGAATGGAAAATGATAATTATATAGTTAGATAATAGAATTCTTTTCTTATAATTTTTCTTCTAAATATGGTATTTTTTAAAATTATTCATCAGAGAGATAAATAGGAATGTAAAATATATTCAATCTTTCTTTTTTAGTTTCATTGTTGGAAAACTTAATTTTAAACATAGTGATTCTATTGACCCACTACATCTTAAAATTCCTTTAATTCACGAAGAAATGTAATTTAGGTTAATCTTTTTTCAAGTGTATTGGAGCAGTTTACTTTTTCGCCTTTTCCTTTTCTCTTATTTTTTTATACGATTTTGTATAAAGATGGGAAATACACAGTCCGAGACCAATGAAAAAACCATTCAAATTGAGGATCCCAAAACGGGAAGAGTAGTAACTTTTAAGGTCAAATATAATCATAAAGTCGGCAAACTCCTCGAAATTACCGCGGAATTCTTAGGATATCAATCGTCTCAAGATCGTTCATTTGCTCTCGTTTATAAAGGTCAAGAACTCAAAGATGAGTTCACAATAAACGATTTAATCCTTAAGTATGGATTGAAAAATGAAGATACTTTGACTCTGTGGGCAAGGGTTGTTGGAGGAGGTGAGATTCAATCTGAAGGAATAAAATATACATTCCAACTTTCTGGAGTTGAACCAAATATAGGAAAAAAGCAAATTGAGATTGACCCACGTCAATCTTTAACACAAATTATTAGTAAAGTAAGAGCTGAGTTTAATCTAAATCCAATTTTAGATATTCGTTTAATAGCCAATGGAAAAATAGTTACTAATCTAAAAAGTGTTAAATCAAAATCAAATATTATAACAGTTTTAGCATTTCAGAAAGGGGGGATGAGTTTAATTAATCAAGATGATTTGGAAATTGCAGTAATTCAAGGATTATTAATAGAGCTGAAGAACCCAAACACGCTTGAACAAGAAATATGTCAAGATAATGGCATTTCTCTACAAGACTTTAGAAACTATTTACAACAAGTTTATTATGATCAAAACCTTGAGAGTGTACTTATTGATGTTTTTAAACCTATATTCAATGAATTTAAAGAAAATGCTATAAACCAAAGAGAAGCACTTCTTAGAGTGGAAGATTACATTTTGCATCGTTTAGGTTTTAGGTTGGGTATTAATAGTATGTCTGAGTCTCAGAAAAATGATTTATTAAACACATTAAGCAGAAAGACTCTTGGAAAACGCTATTATAAGGTAATTCTTGATGAATATCGAAGTCAAAGTCTTATAACTAGTAGTGATAGAGCTGCAGCTTATAGAAAAATAAAAGATCTTAAGGATTTTAATGGAGATCCATTATTTGGGGGTGATACTAATAAAATGAGAAAATTCGTAAAGGAAAAATTAATTGATATTGTTGATTTCTTTAAAGTAGTAGATGTTAAAGGGAGAAGACTGACAAAATATGACACATTATTAATTACGACTGGTAGTCAATATTATCAACATGCAATCCATTCTTATTATACAGACCATCTACAACCACAGATGAATAATCAGGAGGTTGGACATAATTTAGAGCATGTTTTTTACAGACATTATGATACAGGAGAAGGTGATTTTAAAACAATTGGGATAACTGATAAAAAAATGATTGTACCCCTAATATCAGAAATTGTGGGAACTAAACAAGGAGTTAGTTTTCCTGATTACCAACAAGGATATCCACACAGAATATTTTATAAAATAGAATACCAAGGAGATTATTATTATCTCGGTGTAATGCCTTATCATGGTATCTATGCACCTCATAAAAGTCTCCAAACAGCGTTGATTGTGGATGAGCTTAAACTGCTTAAAGATCTTAAAAATCTTGATCAAAATTTATTTGTTATATTTAATATTTAAACAATTAATAGAGAAAAAAAGCATGAAGATTTTAGTAAAAGATGTAATAGGGTATTATATCAAAGATATCTCACAATATCGAGAATCGGATAATATAAAGAAAGATAAGGTAAATTTAGATGAAAAGGAAGAGTATGGATTTGCAGAGGGTCTTGTATTGAGGATTATTGGACAACTTGAAAGTGGAAAGAAACTCTTAATCCTTGATTATCACCAACTAGATTTGCGCAAATATATCGGTTGTTGGATTGAATGTCTCTTAAGTGTAACTGAATTAAATGAAGATTTTATAGAGGTACTTCAGGGAAAATATATAAAAAATTATGTCGTTCCCTCTGAAGAAAGAAAAAAATATATAATTCCACAATATACTACAAGAGATCAATTTTTTTATGGTCTGCCAGCAATCCAGATAAATAATGAAATATTGTATATATTTGAAAAAGATGAAGTTAGCGATGGTGAAGAAATAATGATCAAAGTTGGAAGATATAATTTAGTTGGGTATTATCTAATTGAAGATTGCAATCGATCAAGATAGAAAAAATCTTGCTTTACCAAGTTGTGTTTTTAAAAATGTACCGAAACAAGTTAGATAGTTAATTCTCTTTTTTCTAACTTGAAATTCTTGTATTATTAATAAGTTTCTCCACCGATCTAATCACACATTTCATTCAAGATGAAATAATTTGTTTCATAAAGAAATCTTTTTTCTCCTAAAGAGTGTAATATTCTCTATGCATTTTCTGTGCATAACCCTATTCATGTTATTCTCCCATTTCTTCACGTGATGAAAAGCACTGTGCAGACATTTTCGTCACTTGTGACAGTGATCTGCACGCACAGTCTGTCACATCGTGTGAATTCTCATGTGCAAGGATGCTTTGCAAAAGATCCTGATCTGCTTGTCACATATTGTGGATTGGATGATTTTATCACCCAGAACTGAAAGATTTATAAGGGATGACATTTTTTAATTATTTAGAGAGTTAAATTTTAGTTTCAAAGACTATGAATATAAAAGAAAAAGGACATCAAAATTGGAATTTTATTAAAATAAGTAATGATATTTTTGATTTTAAAAGAGTTATTCCCCCAAAAATGTCATATATAAATTTAAATTCAGACATATTCAATGGTTTCGAAGCTATAGAATCTTGTAATCCCTTAACGGAAGCTTCGACCATTATGACGTGTATTTTGATGTTTTTTTTCATTAGAATACGTCTTGCTTCATTTTATTTTGCACCAACTAATCTTAATGTCATTAGGAGGGTAAAGTAAAATGCAGGACGAACCGACTTATGTAAGTGGATTAGAAATGAAAGCGAATGAAAGCGGAGGATTCACCCTCACCTATAATCGAAAGCGATTCCCCGAACCTATTAATTTCGGTGATCTTCAATATATCTTGAAAACTGAGAGTAAATCAGGAATAAAAAAAGCTTTTGACTCTTTTTTTCAAATCTTAGATCAAGGGATTGATATTGAAGAAGCAAGAAAAGAAGTGTCAAGACAAGCAAGGCAATTCCTTCCCGATGTTATAAAGGAAAAAGCGAGGAAGGAGGAAGAATTGCCCGTCATCGAAAGTTGGGATGCTTTTAAAGAGGAATTAGAGAGCTACATCCAAGGAAGAACCGAAGACTTTTTGTTCGTTCTCAGCGTGATTGTAAGTTATTGGCACGCTGATAAAGAATGCATCTATGTTCTTTTATTAGCTCCACGAGGAAGCGGAAAGAGTAGTCTCTTAAATTGTTTTGAAGGATGTAATGATGTCGTGCTAATGGATGATTGGACGATGGAAAGTTTAGCTCCAGGGACAGCTCAAGCGGATCAAGAAGTCAAGAGCTTGTTAGATCTAACCGAAGATAAAACGTTATTAATGCATGACATGACTACGTTACTAAGAAGTCATCCCAATAAAGTTAGAAAACAATTAGCAAATTTTACCCAAAGTTTCGGAAAGCAACCACTTAGAAAGTTTAGTCCAAGTGCAGGAAAAAAAGAGTTCGGTGGTGGCTGGAATGGTATTTTTGGGATCACTCCGAGACTATTTCATATGAATCTAACGAATTTCATCAATACAGGAAGATTTCTTGTCTATAAGTTATCTTCAATAGATCAAGCGGAAATAATCATGAATCAGAAAAACCATCCTGATTATGATTCTATTAGAAAAGCATGTAAATCCTTTCTTGCTAAACTAAAACAAGAACTTCCTGAGATTCATATTAGCGATGATATTCGCCAATATATTGTAGACTTTTTAAAGATGTACGTCCAATATCTCCTCGTATTTGATGGAACATATCATCAATATGAGCCCGAAGGAATCATCAGAAGATTCAATCAAATTGAGATGTTGATGAAAGCGAAAGTTCATATTGAAGGTCGCAAAGACGCTACTATTGAAGATGCGAATTTCTTTCTTAGAATGCTCTGGATTGAACAAGATAAACAGTCCCGACTCGCGAAACTAAAACAAATCCCTACTTATAATGAAGATTGGGATGAATTTACTCTTTTGTAATACACTATAAGAAAATTTTTATTCTTATAGATCAGGGTATATGAGGAGTTGGGAGCAGAGGAGAATCTCTACTCCCCATCTTTTCATACCTTTTTTTTTTCTTTTTTCTCTATCCAAAAAATTATAGTAGTAATCCACAGATTAACTAAGTCTTTACTTTCAAAAAAAGAATGTTTTTCAATAAGGGTAGTATGAATGGGGAGATTTAAAATCCTCACGAGAATATGAGTTTTTATGTTTGGCGAAAAAACCTAAATAAATCTTGCTGGATGGGTGCTTGCTGTTCACAATCAATATTTTCAATTCTCTCTAATATTGTATCAAGATCTTGAAGATTGTTGTAATTAAAAATATATTCTCTTTCAATTCTGGAACATATATTCATTCTGAATAAATTTTCTAATGCTTCAATGATTTTATTCAATTTAGCATCAGAATAAAAGAAAACATCTCTTCTTAAATTAAGTGGTGTGATTCTGATTTCATCTATAGGTTCTCCACTATAAAAACGATCATAAATATAATTTATTATTGCCCAAATAACTCCTTTTTTACATGGACTTTTTGTTAGATAAAAAAGAGTCATAGGATTTAAGGGAAGAGGAAAACCATCACTAAGACCATTTTTCAACGCTTCATCAAAATCAATCAAATTTGGATTTAATAAAATAAGTCGTTCAGCATGATTTTGGGTAAATACCAAATGATCTTTTTTCATAATATCTAGTAGTTCAATACAATTTTCAGATTTTTCACAACTTTCAATTGTTTCCTTTCTATATACAATCCCAGTATAAGATGCTTTAATGATTATTGTACGATCATCTGTAGCATTTCTAAGTCTAGTCTGAATCTCATCAATCGATATTTCTTTGTATTTGTTTAATTGTTCTAAATGGCTTCTTTCAACAGAATTTTCTCCCTTAATTTCAATAATTAATACTGCTTCTATTTCTCTATTCCATAAGATAAAATCAGGTGTAACTTCTTTTTGGATTTCCAAACCCTCTTCTTCTACTGTAATATTAAATTTATTAAATGGAAAAGGGGTGTAATTATACTTCCTAAAACAATCTATCTCGTCATTAACACTAGGTTTTCCTTGGATAGCAGCATAAAATAAATTAATCCACTCCAATTCAATTACTTCTGAATTTAAATCGCCCATTGTTAAAAATTAATCTTTTTAATTGTATATTATAGGAAATGGTTTTATAATTTCTAAAGAGCTCTCTACTTCATTGATACTATTACAGATATCTCTTAATGTCTTACTATTACAGTTTTTAAACGGATATATTACAATAGTGTGATCTTTTGGCTCAAAATTAATTTGCACTTTGTTTCTCGTCTCTTTATCAAATAGAATATGGGAATATTGTCTATTAGAATAAAGCTTGTAACGAAAAGGGCGATTTTTGAAATAGGTAACAATGGAATTATTAAGTTTCTTATAGGTGATCTTATCTATATCCTCGAAATCTTCCTTCTGCGTAATAAATCGGTTACTTTTAATTTTAATTACAATAATAAACCATGAATTTATTGTTAATCCATTGCTATCCTTAGTTTTAACGAGTCTGTTATCATAAAGTTCAATATCTTCGTAGTTTATATTATTAATATCCTCATACACATTTGTAAGGTTTTGTATTGTTTTTATTGCAGCATCATGATATCCCGGTTGGATTTTTTCTAATGAAAAATGTCCCTCAGTAAACACTTTGCCTTCTATGACACTTACAGGACTATTTTGTAATCTAAATTGAAATTGAGTAGGTTCAACAAAAAATATAGTTCTCATTTTATTTAAATCATTTAGATTACCCCCATGCACGTCAACTGTTATTTGTCTTTCAGATTTATATGGTTTATATTTTGCAATAAACCCTTTAATATTTTCTTCATATTCTTGGCTATGAATCAATCCTTCTAAATGATTTGGAGTAATTTCAATGATTTCTATCTTATCAATGATTTTTATGATATGAAATATTGTTTTATCTAAGTCTTCTTTATTTGTCAGTGTAATGATTATCCAATATTTAGTATCGCAGAATATTACAAAATGATATTTCTTTTTAGAAACAAATTCTTCCATTAAAAGATAATAATCACTTGATTTCTCATTTAATGGTTTTATAAAGATACGGAATCTATCTAAGGTCTCTTTAATTGAATCCCCTTTATTTTCTTTCTTTAATAAGATCTTCTGAAACTTAGAATCAATCATACTTGGACTAAAATCGTAAGATCTAACAACAAAAAATTTAAGATGAGGTCTCCATAATAATTTTGCAGTATCATCTCTGTCCTCTTCATCTTGAGATGTGATAAAATTTAAGAAGATCTTAAGAATATCTTCCCTTGTTTTATTCTTAAATAGGTTATAACTAATTATTGGTCTGGTTGACATATCTCACTACAGATCAATTATTACTATTATTTATATATTAAGAGGTGATGAAAATACTTATTTATTTAGGTTATTTAAAATTAATCTCTTTTAAAATAATAAGTAAAGTTCCAAAATTCTTATAAATCTATTTTTTTTTAGAATTGAAATTTACTTTAGATCTCAGTATTTTCTCATTTTTTTTCTTTTACCATTATAGAATATATTTTCGCCCAGAAATAGTGCAGTAATCCACAGACTAACTGAGTCCACTTCATCTTAAAAAGAATGCTTTTCGAAGGGGCAATCGAGGAAGGGGGTATCTATCTCTGACACTGATACTACTATTCATGCCAGTAAAAAAAGCGGATGAATTGATATAGCAACTAAATTACAAAAAGAAGAAGAATAAAAAGACTGATTTTATTAACTACTAAACACTCTGCGAGGAGCCTCTATTTTAAGATGTTCTTGTAGGGATTCCATGTATCATAGAGCTGGATGTAATCTTCGTAATTGAGCTTCACATAGCAGGCATAATTCACATCGGAGACCGCGTGATTCAGTAAAATTCGCCGATTCTCATTGGAACATCCCATCCGCTTTCGGAGTGTATTGAGCGTTCTTCTGAAGGTATGGCTGGAAATCCGCTTATCGATTCCGAGCCGTTTTGCGCAGGCTTGAATATATTTATTAATGCTCCTCCGAGCATATCGGCTCCGCAGAGTAGAGAGGAATAACGCGTTGCAAGGGCACTCTTTCAGCTCCCGTTCTTTCAGATAGATCGTGAGATGTTTAGCCAATCCTTTGGTGTAATAATACACTTTCCGCCCAGTCTTTCCCTGCGTTTTAACATAGCGTTTTTCCGTGTGTACATCCTTAACATTAATGCTGAGAAATTCGCCGATCCTCATCCCCGTTTCCGCGAAGAGTCTCAAGATAATATAATAGTAATAATTATAATGGAAATTATGGGAGAGAATCCGCTTAACTTCATCTCCGGTCATCACCACATCCTTATTAGAATCCGCTTGTTTATGGATGGGCTTCCAATGGATGCAGTATTTCGGGATGACAATCATGAGATCGTAATATTCCATGCAAAATTGCAGGAAACTGCGGAAATAATTCCATTTATTCACTTTCGTGGCGAGGCAGAGATCGTCTTTCTGGTTTAAATAGTCGAAATAATCGATCACATCTCTTTTTTTGATGTTAAATACGTGTCCCTCATAGCCGAAATATCGTTCTTCGAAGAAGTAGCCGAGTGCGTATTTTCGTGAGAAGATCGAATATTTGGAATGTTTATATCTCTGAAGATACCTGTCGATGATTTCTTGATTGCTTATCGTAATGCGAATCTCCCCGCTGCAGTAATTTTAAATAGGTTCATATCAGAGATCACTTTGAAGACCACATCTTCGGGCAAGTTGGTCTCTTCTTGGATTTGCTTTAGAGAAAGAGAAGTGTGCATTTGTAATAATACTGTGATCATTGTGCGTTCTTTCGCTAATGCATTCCTCTCTGCAATGGTATGTAAAGTGGTAATCATCCGTTTCATTTCCTCTAATGCTTCTTCCCGCTGTGAGAGAAGTTGCTGAATATCCCGCACATTTTTAGCAATTCGTTCAAGCACAATCGGATTAATGTTGGAATCATCAGTGGCAATAAAGAGTTCGGGATTTTCTTGTTTCCGAATGTGCTCGAAAATGAGCCTCCTGATAAAATCAGATTGGGTTTTATAATTCTCTTTTTTCATGTATTCTTCGATTTTGTCCTTTTCTTTGGGACTGACGGTAAATTGGATGTACCTATAATCATACTTTCTTTTTTGTTTATCTTGTTTTTCATTCATTCATATCACCTTTTAGTTTATAGCACTTTACCTTTGAATTGATATAAAAGTTTTCATACATTCCCTGAAATCTGTTTCGAATAGAGTCATAGGGTCTTACGATACCAATCAAAAATAAAAAGAGCCCTATTTCTTACTATCATCAATGAATGTCTACATAGAATTACATGGGGATCTGCATGTAAATAAGAAGACGACACCTTTCTTCACAAATCAATCCTTTTAATATTGCATCAATTATGAGCAGATCAGAGGAGAACCTTATAAATAAGAGGAGATTTAAAATAAAGAAGAAATCTAAAAGAAATAAGGTAATAATTTCATTTAATATGATATGTTATTCATCATAGATATAATCTAATAAATCATACCGTACTACTTGAAGCCCGAATTTCTTATCTTTCTCAGTAATTACATTTTCTATTGCTTTTAATTTAAAAAGAAAAATACCATAATCAGTTTCTAATGCATTAATATAATCTTCTACTTCTTCCAATTCTATAATTTTTCCATTTTGAGGGAATTTGATAATTTTTAATATTATTTCCAAAAATGATTGAGGGATCTGATAAATCTATCTCACTTTTAGATCTAAAAATAATATTTCTTTTTATATTCGCCCATATCAAACAATCTACTTCTTTATGTTCAAATTCTCTACGGTCAATTTTGGAGCTATCAAAAATCTCAATGAGTTTCCCACTTTTAAGTTGCCCTTTAATTTCAAAATCACCTATTTCATCAGTAAAATCATAATAAGATCCAATATTGACATTTTTGAGAGCGATTTTCATTTTTAAACAATTTTTCAGTTTTTATAATTCATACTCTTAATATTTTGAATATTTTCATTATCAAAAGTCATTCTTATTAGAAATAGTTCTTAATAATTAATATTGAGGTTGAAAAAGGACAACTATTTTTTATATGAAAAGTGAAATAAATATTATTTCTTATACTTATAGATTCCTTTCTTAATTGCTTTTGCTTTTCCAACCTTTCTGGGAAAATGTTTAATGGGATTACCAAAAATGTACAAGTAAGCAAACTGATGCTTTTTTAGTTGCTCAGGAAATTCAGTCAAATTATTGTTGCTTAAATCTAAACCCATTAAATATTTTAATTTTGAATATGAATCTGGAATAGATTTTAAATTGTTATTACTCAGATTAATTTCAAGAAGATTATTCACATCACCTATATTTTCTGGAAGTTTAGAAATTTGATTATTATTAAGAGAAATTTTTTTAAGATTCTTAAGATTACAGATAGAATCAGGAAGATATTTAATTTGGTTTTTATGAAGGTATAGAAATTTTAAACTGGATAATGAACCTATGCATGGAGGTAGTTTTTCGATTTTATTT
This sequence comes from Promethearchaeota archaeon, assembly GCA_008080765.1. Lineage (GTDB taxonomy): Archaea > Asgardarchaeota > Lokiarchaeia > Sigyniarchaeales > SOKP01 > TEKIR-8. Next base: position 20,686 of record SHMU01000059.1, read on the forward strand.
TCACTTAAATTTAACATAGTCAATTTTCCAAGTTTACAGATTTGTTCTGGAAATATTTCTAATAAACTACCAGCAATCGTTAGATCAAAAATTTCTCTAATTTTTCCTAGTGATTTTGGTAAACTTTTTATCTTACTATTATAAATTTCAATTGTTTTTAAAAACTTAAGGTTACTTATGGTTTCAGGTAAATATTCCAAATCATGCTCACTAATAAAAAACCTTTCAAGCATCTTTATATTTTCAATAGTATCAGGAATTTTTTTTATTCCACAATCAAAGGAATCTATTCTAATTATTTGATTATCCTCATTTACATCTATAAATACTTTTTTTTCCGTATCTGCTTCTAATTCCTCTATAAATTCTCTTTCATCAGGTAAAAGCTCATTCCTATCTTCTATTTGTCTACTCAAAATCTTAAATTATCTTTTCTTTAGTCTTTTATTTTAATAGGGGGTTTCCCGACTAAATATAGATTATCTTTTATTCCTTAAAAAGATTTCAAAACCATAATCGCATAAATTTTAAG
>SHMU01000060.1 GCA_008080765.1 Promethearchaeota archaeon
GAACGTATCGGCGGATATCATTCGACAATATATTAAGAATCAAAAAACAAAGAGTGGCGTCTCATCCACCGACTAAATTCGGTGGTTTCCACGCTTGCATAATTTATGAAAGAAATATATAAAGATGTCTATCTCGTAGGAAGTTCGGGATGTGAAGTGTATTTAGTGGATACTCATAGCGAGGAGGGATTAGTGTTGATTGACTGTGGGATGGATCTCTCAATCATACAAGATATTTCTAAAAAAGGATTTGATCCTTTAAGTATTTTGCATTGCATTATAACTCATTGTCATATTGACCATATTGCAGCATGTGCAGAATTAAAAAAGTTTAATCCAAAGATAAAATTTTATGCCCATGAATTAGATGCGGAAGCAATTGAGAAGAAAGGGTTTGATAACAGAACTGCGGCAAGCTGGTACGGAAAAACATATACACCAGTACAATTGAATACACGATTTAAAGGAGGGATGAAGGCTTTACAATTAGGAGATTATGAATTTAAATGCATCCATACTCCCGGGCATACTCCCGGTTCAATTGCCGTTGTTGTTGATATCAGTAATAAGCGAATACTTTTTGGACAAGATATCCATGGTCCTTTTTATGAAAGTTTTGGTTCAAATCTAGAAGAATATCAAGCCTCTATGAAAAAATTACTGGATTTAAAGCCGGACATTTTATGTGAGGGGCATTTTGGCATTATAAAGCCTGCCGATGAAGTAAAAAAATATATAGAAGGATACATGAAACGAAATCGTCCCTAAATTCTAAAAAAGAGAGTCTTATGAATTTTTACCTTTTTTTGACATTTTCTCTAATCATCCGCTTATAATTATTCCCATTAATAATATTTTCAGTTAAGCTAAACATTGCTTTTTTTAACGAATGATTGGTAATTAATGATTTAATAAGTCGTTTGAGAGAACGTTGCAAACCATTTAAATTATTTATAAATTTATAATAAAGATGAGCTAAATGCTGCACTGTGAGATTTTTAGGTTTAAAGGTGAAAAGAGGCAGCGGATTCTCCAACCACCATTGAGGATTAAAAAGGCGATTTTGAGCCAAGAGGGTCTCATAAAGTTTTGTTCCAGGATAAGGAGTTAATATCGTAAGATTGGGGATATCAATATCAGAGTTAATTATAAAATCTTCTAATAATGAAAGACTCTGAGGACTATCAAAATCACTGCCAATGATAAATGAACCCATTACATTGATATTATAATCATGGAGGGTGTTAATTGTATTTTTATAGGATGCAACTCCTCTTCTTAAATTGATTTGTTTATTAAAAGTAGAGAGAAAGCCATGGTTTATAGATTCAAAGCCAAGAAAAAGAAACATACAACCACTCTCATTTGCAAGACGCAATATTTCTTCATTTTCTGCAACATTTACTGATGCTTGACCCATCCAAGTTAAATCATATTCTTTCAAGAGGTTCAAGAGTTCAAGAGTCCTCTTTTCTGCGATACTGCCAAATCCTATTAAATTGTCATCTACAATAAAAAGTGATTTTTTGTTCATTGATTCTATTTCTTTTTCTATCATTTTTAATGGTTTAAATCGATATCTCCCTCCGTAGAACCTTGTTACTGAACAAAAATGACAATTAAAGGGGCAGCCTCGTACCGTCTCAAGTGATTCAAAAATATAGCGCTTTTTTAGGAAATCTCTTCTGGGCAATCGTACATTTGTTTTCTTAAAATTGAATAAAGAGGCGTGATATCTTTTTTTAAGGGCATCTTTTTCAAAATCATTTAACAGAGAGGTCCATATCTCCTCGCTTTCTCCTATGACAACACTCGTTGAATACTTTTCTGCCTCAGAAGGTAGAACAGTGGGATGGATCCCTCCAAGAATGACGGGAATTTTTAATTGTGTCCATTCATTGGCAATTTCATATGCTCTTCTTGCTGTACATGTATTCACGGTTACGGCAACAAGATCAGCATCAAACTGAATTTTTTCTAAATTTTCATCGATAATTTGTATATCATATTTTTCTGGAATATAAGCAGCAATATTCGTTAAACTAAGGGGCGGAAATAATTTTTTAGCATAATTCTGGTTTCGGGGACTAATTAGTAATATTTTCTTTTTGACCATACTATAATACTCAGATTCTTAGAATTATGAATAAATGAACTCTTTTTATTATTTATGCTTTTATTTTAAAAATCAAGTAATAAGTGGAACTCTTTCTGATATCGATTAACCAAGAATTGAAAAAAAAAATATAAAGGATTTTGAATTATAAATGACATTAATTATAAAACCTTTATCCCCCAATATTTATATAGAAAATTAACAACATATTATTTTGAGAAATAACTTTTAAAAAAATATAAAGATTATATAGTAATGATAATTTTTTAATTAGTAACAGCAATTAAGTCTGTGAAATGAAATTAACTCTGCAAGATTAGACAAAATTAGAGGAGATTTTTGAAATGGTCGTATATAATATTTTTATTTACCAAACTGGCAGCGGCATCTTGCTCTGGAAAAGATCCTTTGAACAAAACATTAAGGATGAGAAATTAGAGCTTTTTTCATCTTTCTTTTCTGCAATTAAATCATTTGTAAAGGAATTAGTATCTGAGAAATCGGATCAAACCCTTAAAAACATTGAAATGGGAAATTATATCATAAACAATACTCAGATTAAAAAATTGGGTGCTGATATCGTAATAATTGCCGACCAAACGGATGAAATCGAGCTTTTGAAAATTATCCCCAAAATTATTGGGGTATTAAAAAACCATGCAGAAATAATTAAAACATGGGATGGAACAGTTCATAGACTCAAAGTACTCGATTATGAAATATTAGAACTCCTCCGTAAGGAGAGTGATCTTTTAGATACTGCTGAAATAAGCGAGGAAGAGGAAAGAAATATTTTTGAAGAACAAAAGGTAAAATATCTCAAAGAATATAATTTCCTTCATAACAGATTTGATAAAGTGAAAGCATTCCCCCACAAATTAGCAATTCTTAACCAAATGCAAAGAATTGCAGAATTAGTAAATGATACTAAAAAGATAGAAAGAATTGAGGAATGTCGTAAAAGAATGAACTCGGAAATGGACTTGCTTATGAAAAAAGTATCTATTTATCTTGCGGAAGCAAAAGAATGTATTTCTGACAATTTCAAGAAAATTCCTGTATCAAAATCTTTGTTTGATTTAGCATATCGAGAAGCATACATTAATTTATACTCATTTGCAAATAAAATTCGACTTCTTGGAAATCAGCAATTAGCAGAAAAATATATAAAAGTAGCAAAACTTCTCATAGACAAGCCTCCGGAAATTAAAGAGGATTTTAAATCAATTTTAGAAGATATAATGGACTTACCCGATGATCCCCATAAATATATTATCAATTAAAGGGAATTGGATTAAGACGACAATATAGATTTTATTAATTTCAACCTCTCTTCTAGTGTCGCTTTAGGTTAACCCCAAAAGGTCTATTTTTTCTTGAGAAGTAGTTGTATTTTTGAAATAATAAAAAAAAACAAGAAAATTATTGGTTTTACAAATTGGTATTATTTTATCTTATTTTAATACGGTCTTTATCATACCCCTGTTCAATCAAAAATTTTTTTATTCTGAAGCGGTGATCTCCTCTCAACTCAAGCTTGTTTGAACCGCGTATAGTTCCGCCCGCACCAAGCTTTTTCTTTGCTTTTGTAAGAAGAGACTCTAAATTCGCATCCATGCGACCTTGAAAGGTTACCACGCTCACCACTTTACCCCATTTCCTCGTTTCATTAGAAATCACCACTTCTTGTTCATCAGCGCTTAAATCAGAGCATACACAAAGTTCTTTGGGTAATCCACAGAGGTTACAAATAGTATTTTCTTTATCTTCCACTTTTATTTGATTTCTTTTTAGATTTATTAATATATTAAAATATAATGTTATTTTATTTAAAGTCTTGGCTTAGATATATTTCAATGGATAAAAAATTGAAATCATTAGGTCTTAGGTGTACATTTTTAAATATGTATTAGCATACAAGCTAGCGAAAAATAAAAATATTATTATGGTATTTTTTTAATATAATCATTATTATAAAAGTGTGTAGAAAGAAGCGAAAGATGTATACTCCACAATACTTCTTTCTCGATAAAGTACAAATGCATGCCATTTTTGGTATGGAAGCTCAAGTCAGAATCATAGCAATAAACATTATTGGGTTGTCTACCTACATAAATTGCTCTGTAAAATAAATGGGGTTTAAAAGTGGAAATAGTAAGATAAATACATGAAATATTTATTTTATGGATTGGAAATTAATAATATGCAACAGAATGCTCAAAAAAATAATTTGAAATTAATTATGGACGATCAACAGAATGTAGCAGAGGAATATCAACCAGCAGAATTTTGGAAATATTTTAGAAAGATTTCGGAAATTCCGAGATGTTCCGGAAAGGAGGATCGTATAAGACGGTTTATAAAAGAAGAGGCTGAAAAGTTGGCATTTATTACTGAAATAGACACAGCAGGGAATTTGTTGGTTAAATTGCCTTCTAATAATGAAGATGCCAAAAGACTCTTGATTCAAAGTCATTTTGATATGGTATGTGAAAAAAATAAAGATTCTACACATAATTTTAATAAAGATCCGCTTATATTAACGGAAATAGAGGTTAAAGGACAGAAATGGGTCACAGCTAGGGGCACTTCCTTAGGAGCTGATAATGGAGTTGGCTTGGCATATTCCTTGTCAATGATGAAAATGATCGCTAAAAAATCATTACACTTTCCCAATTTGGATATACGGTTTTTATTCACGGTTAACGAGGAAGAGGGATTGATTGGCGCCTTTCAAGTCTCTCCAGACACACTTGAGGTGGATTATCTCATAAATCTCGATTGCATGGACGATAGTACCATCATCATTGGAAGTGTGGGGGGTATGTATTGTTCAATACAAATTCGTTTAAATAGGAAAGAAATCAATGAACTAAATAAGAATATGATTCTAATTAAACTATTAGTTAAAGGTTTGCTGGGAGGGCATTCTGGATTAGATATAGATAAGGGGAGAGCAAATGCCATTAAAATCATGGCGCGAATTTTTAAAAAAATTAGTCAAAGTCACAAAATCCATTTAGAATCGATTATGGGAGGGAATAATTTTAATGCCATTCCAAGAGAAGCAACTGCATTATTTTATATTAATAAAGAAGAACTAGAGCAATTAAATGAAGTTCTATGCCTCCTACAAACTGATCTAAATGAGGAATATGCTGGCTTTGAAGAAAATATACAATTAGAGCTTATAAAGATGCCAAAAAAGCTCTCCAATGCACATGTCTTTCCTAATAATATTCAGAAGCAATTGATTGATGCCTTATATGTTCTTCCCCATGGTCCTCTCTCTAAGCATCCAGTTCTAAAAGATTTAGTGCACACTTCAACGAATTTAGCTTCAATTAATACTTCAAACACAAGAATCAAGATTCAAATGCTTCATAGAAGTTTTGAAATGATACAAAATGAAAAAACAGCTGAAAAGGTTTCTACTATATTCAAGATGTCTGATTTATCCGTAAAAATTAAAAATGCAGGAGGATATGGTGTGTGGAATCCACAATTCGAAGATGAATTACTCTTAAAAGCTAAAAGGGTCTATAAAAGATTGTTTAGGAAAGAACCTCATATATTAGCAATGCATGCGGGTTTAGAATGCGGCGCTTTTAAGACTAAAGCTCCCGACTTGGAAATGATTACTATTGGCCCTACAATTGAAGCGTGTCATTCACCAGATGAGAAATTAAATGTTTCAAGCGTAGGAAAGTTTTGGAATTTTTTAATTCCCCTTCTAAAGGAATTGTAATATCTAAGATTAGGACTATTAATTCTATATAGACTATATAGTTTATATAAAGTATTGACTAAAGATATATATTCATTTTCCGTTTATAGTTATATAAGAGTTAATGGAATAAAGAGTTAAACTATGGAAACAAATATGGCAAAAAATTTGAATCTTTTTCCCAAGAAGAACCAAACTAATCCGACAAAAAGATTCAACCATATAGAAAATTATTTTAAAAAAACTATATAGAATAAAGATTATTAATCATGTCCGCGATCAAAACCAAAGCAATCTGCATATTCAGCCACGATGGAAAAATATTAGTCTCTGAGTACACTCATACGAAAACGGGTGAACCCTTCTACCGACCATTAGGAGGCAATATTGAATTTACAGAGGATAGTCAACAAGCATTAAAGCGAGAAATAATTGAGGAATTAAACACTCCTATCAGTAATTTGGAATTATTGGATGTAATTGAAAATATCTACTATTATAAGGATAAGTATAGCCATGAGATACTGTTTATTTATGATGGTATACTAGAAGAACGGAGTTTATATGAACGAGAAGAATTTTTCGGGTATGAGAAAGAGGACTCTCGAAAATTTAAAGTTAAATGGAAATCTTTGCATGATTTTGCTAGCGGGAGGGATATGCTGTATCCTGAAGGCTTACTAGAACTTCTCACACACAAGATTTCTATTGATAAAGATTATGGTTTCTTAGAAACCCAAGAAAGCAATATTACCATTGAGCAATAGTATTCTTTTTTTATAGCTTAAGTCCAGTAGATTAATTAAGTTATTGTTCTTTAATTTTTGTAGAATAGGTTATATATATGGTGTTAAATGGTAATGATAAACAAGACTTTATTACAATTTTCAACAATATTCTGCAAAGAGTAGAAATCAATAAAGTTCTTCAACGATATAATACGGAATTCATTGGAAATCGCATTGTTAAACTTGATCTTAAGCGCTTAAAGATTACAACCCTTCCCCAAGAAATATCTCAATTCAAATCACTGCGGAGATTGGATCTGCGCTACAATAAACTTAAAAATCTCCCAAAATCTCTACAAGAGTTAGAGAACTTAAGACGATTAGATTTACGCAATAATAAGTTAGAATTTTTAGACTCTTCAATTGTAAATTTAATCAATTTACGGCAATTGGATCTTAGAGAAAATAATTTTACAAGCTTTCCCAAAATGCTTTTCTATTTGACTAATTTACGTGAATTGGAATTGAATAAAAATGCAATTAGGAATTATCCCATAGAAATAAAGAATTTGAAGAAGCTTCAAATTCTAACTATTCGAAATAATGGATTAATAGAGCTTCCGAAAACTATTTGTTATTTGAAAAATCTTAAAATTTTGGATATTGGAAACAATCATATCACAGAATTACCTCGAGAAATTAATTTATTAGATAGATTAATTTTTTTAAATTGTCAAAAAAACCAACTACTTACTATTCCATCAGAGATTGGTACTTTAAGACATATTCAACGATTGGATTTTCGCTCAAATAATTTAGATTGTTTACCGAATGAGATTTTCAACTTGCAAGCTCTGGTCAAGATAGATTTGAATTCTAACAATTTTTCTCATATCTCCGAGAATATTGGAAAATTCTCTAATTTAGTCGATTTACGACTGTATAACAATCATCTCACTTCAATTCCAGAAACAATTGGCAATCTTAAGTTACTATGGAGGATACAGCTGCAATTTAATAAATTAGAAGAAATTCCTCAAACCATTGGAAACTTACAGAATTTAAAAGAATTAGACCTAACCAACAATAGGCTTCAGGAATTACCCCCAAATCTATGGTCTCTACAAGGCTTGGAATACTTATATTTGAAACAGAACCTTTTAACAGAAATTCCTCGGGAAATCTCAAATTTAACTTATTTAAAAGAATTAAATATCTCTGATAATAAGCTAATGAAGATCCCTCCTAGCATTGGAACATTACAGAACCTAAAAGCTTTAGATCTGCGAAATACTGAGATAAAGAGTATACCTCAGGAGTTAGTCCAATTGCCGAATCTCTCAGTACTGGGTGTGGATACCCCCATTCTCGATGATTCTGCTTTAAACATTATACATACACTAAAGGATAGAGGTTGCAAGATATATGAATGACTTAAATCGTTTTAATTCGTTGATCAAAGCTTTGGGACTCGAAAGGAGAATATTTAAGATACTCAAGCGATTTAATACCTTTTTTTTTAATGAAAAACTGATCAAATTAAATTTTTCTAACTTGCAGTTATCTTCCTTGCCGGAAAGTATCTGCAAATTTGAGCATCTTAGAAAATTATACCTTGATTTTAATCAGTTACAGCAATTACCACAAGATATTGGAAACCTAAAAAATTTAGAGTATCTGAGTGTAGCAAGCAACTCTCTTAGCGACTTACCCGAAAGTATTTTTCAACTTAAAAATTTAAAATTTCTTTCCTTAGGAAGAAATTTCTTAACCTCTCTTTCGGATAAAATTGGAAACTTACAAAATCTACAGACTTTGGATTTAATTCATAACAACCTTACCTTTTTACCCGATTCTATTACAGAATTAAAAAACCTCAATAGGCTTCCCTTACGCTCTAATAAATTAAAAGAATTGCCGCAAAAGCTTGGTAACATGAAAGGATTATCATATTTAAATCTTCAAGATAATCATCTTGAAGTCTTGCCCAAAAGCATTGAAGAATTAGAACAATTGCAGCGATTAGATCTTCGCTCCAATAATCTTTCAAAATTGCCAGAAAATGTAGGAAAGTTAAAAAGTCTTGAGAGGATTGAATTAAGTATAAACAATCTCAGGAAATTGCCATCTTCAATGCAATACCTCACTAACTTGAATGAGTTAAGTTTATACTTCAATAAATTAAAGATTTTACCTAATGGAATCACTAAATTAAAAAAGCTAAAGATCCTTGATTTAAGCAAAAACCAACTAACCGAGCTACCAGACGATTTTGACCACTTAATTAACTTGCAAGAGTTAAATTTACGCTCTAACCAATTACAAGTATTACCGCAAAGTATTTGGAATTTAAAACACTTAGAGTTTTTATATATCGGGCAAAATGGAATTAAAGTTTTACCTGAAGCAGTCAAAAGGTTAGAGAACCTCCAGTTTTTAGAACTAAGAGGAAATAAAGAGATGGAATTTTCTTTTAACATTCAAGATTTAGCCACTACAATAAAGATTTTAAAGTAATAATTAACCTATAAGAGACTCCATGAATTCAATTTGAAATTCTATTGTTGCTTACAAGTTAGTCAAGAGGATCCCATTGTAATAATAAATTCGGGATAGCTACCAGGAAAAACCTCAGCAGAATTGTATTGTATATGGTTTCTGATGAATTTAGAAATATTTTGTGCATGAGAACTCTCAATACATATAGTAAAAAATTGTTGAGAGTTAATACTTATTTCAGTTTGCTCAATCTCAACGGATTTTAACTCGGTTTGAAGGCGTGCCTTTTCAATTTTCATTCTTTTTGGAGTGTTTTCCTTAAAAATAGTAGTTATTTCGTTGATAATATCTTTTTTGATTGAACTCGAAGAATAAGAAGTTAGAATTTCGATGATTTGAGTAGGGGGTAAACCTATATGTTCAGTTGGCAATTCTAAATAATCGGATTTAATAGGTTTACTCCATAATTGAGCACCCCACTCTTTTTGTTGGTGTAAGACTTTTAGTTCTAATCTTACTTTATTCTTAGCAGAGGTTCCGCGCTCTTTTAAGCCAAATTTTGCACGTGTCAAATTATAATAATAATCTGTTCTTGTTTCCAAAGGACTCTTTGAGAGAAGCGCGATACAGCTCTCTGAAAGTTGAACTGCATTAGGTTGTAGTTTTTTAAAAAAGATTCTCCATTCCCACAATATTTTCACTCTCACTTTTCGATTTCCTCTCGGGTAATATTAACAAATTCCTCTGAAAAATCGGTACCTAAACTCTGCATAGCAGGATAAAACTCTTCATAGAAGGTCTGTAACTCGTCGTATATATCATTTTTATTAGAAATTGAGAGCCCAATTTCATTGCCAATGGAACGCAATTTACAATAAATTTCAGTATACGGCAGTTTATTCTTAATCTCTGTTTTTCTTTCGATGGTTAATTTATACACTCTATTTGAATTCACATTAATAACAAGAAATCCATAACTCCTGAAAAAAGAATATCCTTTAATTTGAATGGAAGGATGAAGAAATTGATCCAATTCTTTTTTGGAGGAAATAACTATAGATCGGGCTGGAGATTCATTTTCTACGGTGATGTAGAATTCTGGTTGGTTTTTGATCATCTTCACTATATGTCCCTGTGAAGGAGTATTATAGGTGATTTTTGGTCCTTCAATAGTAATCATTAAGGAAGGAATCGGTACACCAATAAATCCTTCTACAAAATTACGATTCTTTACCAATATTCTCGGCTCATCTTCATAAGGAGCAAAGCTTTCTGATTTTTCTATAATGCGAAAAAGACTTTCAGTAACCTGTCCATATTTAAACCAGTCAGGGTCTATGGGAAAAAAGCCAGAAATAATTTTTCCAAAAGACTCCCGCCAAAATGCTTGTTTTTCGATATGTCGTTCAGAGATTAATGTAGACCCTGACCATTTTTTTGAGATATAGGCTAAACAGCCATATTTACGTACAATGGAACTTAATTCCCTTTCAAATTCTTTTTCTTTTTTAAACACTTGGGGATCTAATTTAAACTCTAATCTACAAAATTTTTCACGAGTTAAATATTCCCCAGTAAGAGAAGGATTCTCCAAATATTCATAGGGGTCATCAAATCCAATATCATAATACTCAACACCCGGATCAATGGTTATTCGTATTAAATCTTTCCAAGATTCTTTAGTTGGTACAAAGTGATGCCTTTTATACTGAGTCATTACATAAGGGAATAGATTGTTGTAAAATAGCGGACGAATCCTATTGTTTAATATAATTTTTAATTTGTCGGACAAATATTCATCTAATTCGCTAGAAGTGCAGAGGATGGTAATAATTTCACTTAAGGATAGATTAGAGTGAATCTGCTGTTTAGACAAGTCGGTTTTCTTTATTCTACTTTTAGTTTTTAGTGTAGAATCTCTTAAAAGACCATCCTCAGAAGCACGTTGAATTCTAAAAACCACATCATTATAAATTTGTGAAGGAACATCATTTAATAATTTTTGATTGACATTAGAACCCATATGCATATTTAATAAGCCATGGAAGAAAAAATCGTCTTGTTCTACGGTTGATTTAATTTCTAAAATATTAAAAATAGTATTTTGATCCACATAGACAATATTTTCTTCTGGTAAAGTATCATAAATTCTTGCCTTAACGGAGAGTCCGGGTTTTAAACCTATTTTAGACCCGAAGTAGATAGTTTTGGTAATAGGGCTTTCAAAAAATACTTTTTCTTCGAATCCAAGGTCCATCAAGTCATCAATAAGAGCTCGCTCATCTTGATCATAAAATACATATCGCAATTCAGAGCGCTCAAGATTTATAGATGGACTTAAAGTTTTTTTCTGATTTACTTTATTCATACGGTATATTCTCTCCTTAATTAATTTATAAAAGTATTTTCAATAATATTTAATTTTGATTAATAAGTTTTTTCTAATTTATAGTAAAGCTAAAAAAGATTATAAATTTTTTTTCTTTTAGATATATTTCGTTCAGAATTAAGTAAGAGTACTTTTCGAATTTGCAAAATGATGATGCACAATTGCTTATAAAAGAATAAAAGTATCAGCAAGGTCAAATACCCCTTCATAAATGACGGGGCTTGTGGCTCAACTTATCTTTAATCCCGTAAAGGGCTTCGGAATCATCATTGTTCATTTCTAAGGGGCTAATTGACATATAGCCCGTGTCCCTCGACTATACCGAAGAGTAACTGCTCGATTCCTAATGCTAATAGAGAACGATCGGCCATCATTGGTTTGGTATCCGCATTCTGAGCAATTAGATTGGTGTGCTGTTTTCCTCTACTATCCTTTTTGTTATATTCTCATTTTGGGCAAGTCTGACTGGTATGTTTCGGATTTACATACACCATAGGTATTCCTTTTTTGATTGCCTTGCATTCTATGAACTCTAACTATAAACTTGGACATATTGTCCCACCCCGTCGTTAGAGGAAACGGGTGATGGTGAGGAGAGGTTATGAGGGTGCCTTAAGAGAAGTGAGGTACTGTTGGAGTTGATAATAACTCAATTTACTCAGCATTCTGTTATAATTCTTAATACCCTTTTTTTTTAATACCATTTAATTCTTTCATCGTAATAAGGAAAAACTCAAATCTTTCTAATTATTTTTCTACTATCGTTTTGGAAATGATATGGTTTTGCTCGGTCATTAACCGTCTTTTTTTTCTGCTAATGCATTTCAAGAAACACTTCGAAGATTTAGTGCCTTTGGACTGAACATCTTTACGGTGCTTTTGGTATAACCATCGCAAGTATTTCAACTTTCCACTACCGTAAAAATCCATACTTTCCTTTTTATCTGTGGTCACGGTTAAAAAGTTAATTCCTAAATCTATACCGACTATTCCATCTTATTGAGAAAAGATGTATCTTCCATTTCGGTTTCAATTGCCATATTGAGAAATATCACATTATCGTTTCGAATGGTAAACACGGCTGACTTTATCTCTCATTCATCGGAATCTAAATAGTCTTTTTGATGTTTCCGGACTTATAGGGGGCTTTTAATGGCTCATATAGACTATTGATGGATATAATACCATTTCCTTTACGAGAATAGTCTCAAGGATAATTTAATCGCATCGATTGGGACTTAAACTCTACTGGTTTGTCTTCAAATCGGTTTTTTTTTTGTGTTCCCTTATAGGTCGAGGCTACATCACCGAGAGCATTAATGTTCATCTGGCTTTTGAGGTCGAAGTCTTCCCTAATTCCGTAATAAATGTGTTTTTGAGGTTAGTTTTTGCTCTATATATCGTTATTCCTTACATATTGACTAATATAATTCATAGCACCGACATATCGGTTTACCGCCTCATTTTTTTTCTTTCTCTCCGATGATCTGTATCTGTGCCGTCTTACAAAATTTCATTAGAAATCAACTCTATTGCATTACTTATACAAAAAGTATTTAAAGGTGGAGAAATCTGATAGTACATGTGGACACTTCCTCCCACCCCTAACGCTGTGGACTTCTGTGCCGACACTATGGTGAAGGTTTAAAAAATTCAAGGATCTCCTTTTTAATTGTGAAAAGCGTGCTTTCTTCAAATGGATCATGATCCATATCTTTTATAATAGATTTTTTTAATGATATCTCTGAGGGTAAATACGTGTCAATGATTCCCAATTCTAAAGGGGGACAAATCTTATCTTCTCTGCCCGTTATGATTTTTAAGTGATTTATTTTTAGGTTTTTGATGGCATGTTTTAATTGAAATTCCTTCTTAGATAACTCATTTTTCGTCATTTCAATAAATTTTTGGGCATTTTCAATACCGCTTATATTTCCCGGAAGAAGGTTGTTTATATAATTTAATGTTTTTGCAAAACCATTTTCTTCTACTAGTGTTTTCAAATTTAAAAGAGGGGATATTAATAAGAGTTTACTTATAAGGGGTGATTGAGCGCACACTAATAACGCAATATATCCACCTAAATCGTGAGCTATTATATTAAGATCATTATTAAGGAAAAACTGCTTTTCAGCCATTTTTTCTGCAAATTTAAGAAGTTTCAATCCATCTGAAACTTGTGAAGCAAGTGAAATTGTACCTTCGCTATATCTATATCCGCGAAAGTTTACCGAGATGATTGCATATCCTAAATCTAATAAATATTTATAATTTTTGATGATCTCTGTTAATGGGAATAATTGTGGAAATTCATGAAAATACATAATTAAAGGAGTGGGTTTAGGGAATTGTTTTGGAGGAAAATAAAGAATTCCTTTAAATATTTCACCATTGTTATTCAGATTTAATCCGGCAACTTCATAAGGACCGTCATATATCTTTTGATCTTCTTCTTTATTATTTAAATCTGTCATAACGATCACTTCATTGATTTTTAAGGTTATTTAATCTAAGAAATAATTTAAATCATCGTTAAGAAGTTAGAATCATAGGAGAGGACGATTATTCCCCTAATCCAAAACTATTTTGAATTAATAAATCTAATTTAGATGAAATTTTTTGATTAAAGATTTCATTTGGTTCATAATCACCTATTTTAGATAATACTTTCTTTTGCACCTGAGAAAATGCTTCTCGAAAGAATTTTGTAGATTTATCAACTAATAACACTAGCGTTAATTGATTATCTGAGGTTCTTCCAACAAGTAAATTCATTTTGTTTAATCTAATTTCCTTTAACTCTTGATCTGCTCCTGTTAATTCTCCCAGTAACGAAGAGACTGCTTTCAAAGCTCCGGTGAAAAGAATATCCATATCTTCATCATCTTTACTCTCCTTTGAGGCAAATTTTCGAAATTCATAACTATACTTCAGTAGTCCTATGGAATCCATAATGATTAAACGCCTTAAGGTCTCTTCTTGTAAAATGAATAAACCACCTCTTAAATAAGAAAAATACATGATGGCATATCCGCTAGTAAGTAAGATTAAACCTATATTTCTATTTAATCCCACTACCACGCCCCCTAATATAAAAAACCAGTTGCCATTTCTCATCCTTTTTAGAATTTTCTTTATATTTTCATCATGTGCATTAGAAATTCGACTTTTTAATTGGAGTTCGATTAAAATCATTGAGCCCAAAATGCAAAAAAGTCCATAAAAGGATAACATTAATGATAAATTCCCAAAGATTTCCAAATTATATGAAAGCTCTCCTAAATAGGTCAATTCTTCGAAGCGTTGTAAGTCAGAAAAAAGAGTATTTTCAAATCCTAAAGCTAAATAGCTCAACATGATTGATCCCATGGTATGCATGGTTATCATAACCCCAAAAATGATTGTAATTTTGTTTAGAGGATTTTCATACCAGAAAGTTCTAAAAAACAAAAGATTTAGAAATATTGCCCAGATAACGCTTGCGAAATTGAAATTGTAAATAAGAGCATCCATTCCAAAACTGAAACCTTCAAAAATATTATTTAATATGGCAATAAAGGTGTTTATTAAAAAAAGAAAACTACTTGATATAAAGTATTTTAAAGAGGGATAGTTATATTTTTTATATGCCAAAGCTAAAAACATGAACACATTAGCAGAAATTCCGAAGGAAATAGAGTTTATAAGTAATTCGATTACATTCATAAGTTATTGGTTAATAATTTTTTAATAAATATGCTATTTTTTTATCATATTCTGTTTAGTTGAATAATAATAACTAAATTCTTTTTATTTTTACCATTTTAATAGTCATATCTAATTAGTAATTTAATAAATTTTTAAGATAGGTTGATAAAATCAATTAAATATGTCAGACATTTCAATTTTCTAAGTTTAAGACATGGGTGAAGACATATAAGATGTTTGAGTATACATTTAAACTTTCAAAAACTACTTCAATCAATCTTTATATCATTCGTGTTGTCGCTTCACAAGTTGTCGCAATCGGGCACATTCTTGATTATATCTTTATCGCACATAGTAAAGATATCACTTATTTTGCGGGACCATCAGTACCCATATTCTTCTTTATAAGTGGATTTCTTATTGCGCATTCAATCTTTACAAACATGGAAAACAAAAAATATAAGTTTACACAATTTTTAATGAAAAGATTCTCACGTATCTATCCATTATTTTTATTGGTGCCATTGCCCTGGTTTATTTTTCTGACATTATTTTTTAATGCAAAACTAATATTTACGGTTGATTTTGTATATACCTTAAGTTTGTACATTTTTTTACTTCATCCGTCCATGTGGACACTAAATTTATTTTGGTGGAATTACATGTTGTTTGGATGGTTAATTTTAGGTAGAAGAACAGTAAAAACAAAATTATCCTATGTAATTATCTTAGTTCTAATAGGTATACTCACCTTTATCGCCTATTATGGATGCAATATATTCTTTTGCACAAATATTGGTTTAATTTGGATGTTAGGGGTTGTGTTTTGTGTATTACTCAACCAAGTAAATCAAGAAAAGAAATATGAATCAAGATATCGAACCCATTTATTAGATTTTAGAATAATACTCATTTTGATAATATTTTTAGGTTTGTTATTATGGCATATTGACTGGTTTTATGGGGGCAATATTGTAATTTTTTTCTCATTAATTCTCTATGGTATTTTATTGGGATTTCATATTTGCTCAAACAATTTATATCAAATGGTTTTCCTTATTCCTATTTTACTCTTTGGCATTATGTTATTGATTTATATTCAACAGAAAAAATATGAATATTCTTTACGATTCGAGAAATTTGTAAAGTTTATGGCAAATTACTCCTTCAGTTTATTTTTAATTCACCCAATTATCTATATAATTGCATACTTTTTAGGTGCATATAATTTTACTGGCATTTTATTATTTATTACATTTTATATTAGTGCTAATGTAATTAGTATTCTTATTTCTTTTGTAATAGAACGGCAAGCACCTAAGATACATAATTATCTTCTCAGAAGAATGGAATTAAAAAACTAAAAATACTTCAAAAAATAAATAATGAGGCTGCAACTGATTTAATTACCTTTAAAATTTAAGACCAGCATTCTACAACTACAAAAGACACAGAATTAAGAAAATTTTAACTTAATTGATGAATTTATTAATCTGTGAAAGTAAAAGAGAATAATTTTCTTGAAGATTGGCACACCCATAATAAGTTGTGCCATCATGCGGAAGGAATTATTGAAGATTATGTTAAGGAAGCAATTAGAAAAGGACTTCGAACGATTGGGATAAGTGATCATTTTCCTTATGAGTTCTATACGGGACTTGATGGGATACCCTATGATGAATATGGGATGATTCTGAGTGAAACGAGGGATTATTTATCAACTATTCAAGAGCTAAAAGCAAAATATAAAGAACAAATAAATATTAAATGTGCCTTTGAAATTGATTTCATTCCACATCAAGTAGTAAAGCTAAATCAACAACTCGAAAAAATAAAGGATCATCTAGATTATATATTAGGGTCCATTCATATGCTCTTTGCCCCGAAAGAACCGTGGTCTTTTGATGATAGCAGATTTTTAGACGAATTCAATCGCTATGAATCGGTAGATGATGTATATTTTCATTATTACGATTCAATTATCCTGATGATAACTTCTTCTGATTTTGATTTTGATATCGTGAGTCATTTAGATTTGCCAAAGAAATTCAATAAATTTCCCGAACATAAAGAATTAGTGATGGAAAAGGTTGTTGAGGTGCTAGAATATATTAAAAAACAAAATTTAGTAGTTGAAATTAATACCGGTGGTTTTAGAAAAGAGGTTCATGAGCAATATCCTAGCATTGAAATTATCAAGAAGATATTTGAATTAGAAATACCCATCGTTCTTAGCTCAGATGCCCACAAGCCTTCAGAAATCGCCTACAAATTTGACTATATGCTAAATATTTTGACAGAAATAGGATTTACTGAATTAGCACATTTTACTCAAAGAAAAAGAAGCATAATTACAATTAACCGTTAATATTAATGAAATAGGAAAAAATAAGATTATATTTTTTTCGAGCGAAGCCAAATATCCATAACAATGGGAGTAATTGCTTTAATATGCTTAGAATCTCTACTATAAAAGGCTAAAAAATTATTTTCTTCTTCTCCAATGATAGAAAATAGCAATTCCTCGGAATCTCTTAGGATAATATATTTATCTTCCCTATCATAGTTCCGAATGGAAATATTACCTCTCGATTTAAGCTCCTCAAACAATTCTGAATGATCTTCAACATTCTGATTAATCAAACATGAGATTTTCACCACAATACTAGATTTGATATCATAAATCGATAATTTGTTTAAATCCGTTATCTTGGGAATTGCTATATTGATACTGTGGGTGGCACTCGACAAAATTTCATTCATCTTAGAAAAGATCTCTTCTTGGCTAATCTCAATATTGGTAAAATCAACAATGCTCCTATCTTTAATCTCTTCTTTAGGAGGCGCCTCATCTTTTTCAACGGGGCGGGCTTCCAGAGCTTTCTTCAAATTGCTCACCTCGTTTTCAAGATCCTTTATCTTTTTCTCTTTTTCATAAATAAAGGTCTCATCATCAAAATCTCTGCGTACCTTAATTAATTCTGTCTTTTTTTGTTCAATCACTTCATTTAATGCATATATTTGAGATTGTTTTTCTTCTATTGCATCCTCAAGATTCCTAATTCTTGTTTCCTTAAATTCTATAGATTCTTTAAGAGTTTTGATTTGCTCCTCTTTTAGATCCAGAGATTCTCTCAAATTAAGGATTTCTTCTTTAATTATGTTAAACTCTTTTCTAAACTCTTCCATATTCTATATTGGTGGTTGATTACTAATTAATCTATAATAATTTGATATAATATTATATTAAGATTCATTATTTAAAATTTGATTTCATTTTATAAATTAAATTATCACTAAGAGAGAAAAACATAAAAACAAACGTTTTTATTAAGTGATTATGGAAGGAAATATAAGTAATAATACTAATAAAAATAAGATGCTCGAATTAGAATCTGAAATTATAGAATTAATTAAAAAGGAATTAGAAGAGCATTCTGCATTAATGGGAATTACATGTGGCACTCACGGAGGAAATTTCATTGCAAGTGAATTTAAAAAAGAAATAAATTTAAAGCAAAATGAGATTACTGCGGCAAATAGTAGTATGCTCTTTTTATCATCCAAATTACTGAAAAGTTCCTTAAATCAAGACATCTCATATGATTTAATCGTAGCAAAAAAGAAGATTATAATTTCAATACTAACAGAATACATTACATTGATAGCCTACCTAAATAGAGAATTGGCAGAGTTAGAGGGCTTAAATAGATATACAACCAGTTTAAAAACATTTTCACTCCAAATTTCGGCGATGGTCGAGACCTCAGATATTATAAAAGAAGAGATCTTTGTTAAACTAAAGCGAGCCATCCCAAATGCATTAATTATTGCAATTATTACTAAAGATGGGATCCCAATTAGAGTACAATCGACAATGTCAGAACCCATGCTTTCGGCAATGCTTTCTGCAATCAATTCATTGTTTAATATCTTATTGGTAAATGAGTTGCATGAATATAGCATAATTTCTGGAGTGGGCGGCTCCATTATTGTCCATGAATTAGATGAATCTCGTATTTTATGCGTTGCTGTTCCTGAAGGAAAGGATAATAAAATCAAAAGTTATGTAGCTAAAATTAAATCTCTGCTTTAAATAAAGTTCAAAAAACTTAGAAACTCTTGAAAATTATATTTTTATTATTATATTTACGCCTTAGTTAAAATAAAGTCAGAATCACCTTGAAGATTATTTTAGAATTAGAAATATACACAATAACCTTTCGATTAATTCTAAAGTAAATCAATCAACTAGTCAAGATAAAAACAAGATATTCCTAAGAAGAATGGATCAAATAGACCTCTCTATTGTAAAACAATTACTTGTTAATTGCCGAAAGACATATCGTGAAATAGCAGAATCACTGGATCTTTCAACAAATGCAATTTATAGTAGAGTACAAAATATGATAAACAAGCATATGATTATAGCATTTACTGCAAAACCTAGTCTTCTTTATTTGAAAGGATTAAACGTCTTAATATGCGGTGACTCTTCTAATACTGATATATTAAATATCAGTAAAAAGTTGGGACAGGACGAACATATTTATTTCGTTGGAAATGCCAGTGGGAATTATTTATATATTGATGGATATTTGCGAGATATTTCGGAATTGCACCAATATACTTCTACAACATCCAATGTTGCTCAAATCTCAGAGCCGTTAGTGGCGATAAGAACGGTACCATATAGAATTATTGAGAAACCATTAAAATCTCTTGATTTTAAAATTTTAAAATCACTAAGAGATAATGCACGGAAACCTATTTCAGAGATTGCAGAAGAGGTAGGAATATCAGCAAAGACAGCAGCAAAATATATTGACAGAATGATGGAATACCATCTGGTTGAATTTTCTATTAATTTTGCTCCTCGAACCGAGGGAATCATAGTATCTTCGTTTCATATCTATCTTCCTCCAAAAGATGATTTTAGTATTCAATATCAAAAGATTAATCAAAAGTATTCCGACAATATCCTTTATTTACAAATATTTAGCAATATTCCAAATCTTATTATTATTACGGCTCTTACTAGTTCTAATGAAGAGACAGCCAATCTTTATTCACGATTACAAGAAGAGCATTTTAAGAAGGTGGAGCATCATATTATGTATTATGGGCATTTTTTCGAAACATGGAGGGATATTCTTTATAAAAAAATGATAGAATAACATGAATATTGATTTATTTTAAATAAGGTAGTTCTTTTTCTAATTTTTTAATCAATCAATTAAAAAACTCGAATATAATGGAATAATTTCATCCTAGTTTTTAGATGAGACTCTAACTTAGATTTATATAAAGTTCAAGCTATACCTTATACACTATATATACCTTATAACCTCATTTATATAATCGAAAAATGGTTCATTTGAAATTATGGATTTTATATGACGATCCTTTTGGCTATTGTCAGTTAATTGCAGAGAACCTAAGCGATCTTTTAGAACATATTGTAGATTCCAATGTAGGAAAGGTAAAAAAATTGCCTCCTAATATCATCAGTGAAGAAAAACCGGATTTACTAATGATAGGAGCCCCAATTTTTTCAATACATTCTGCAATTACTATAAAAAATTGGATTAATAAGTTCCGAGAAGCTAATAGCCTTAATGGTGAAAAACTGAAAAAAATCTTTTTGTTTAGTATAACACACTC
The DNA here is from genome assembly GCA_008080765.1 of Promethearchaeota archaeon. Taxonomy (GTDB): domain Archaea; phylum Asgardarchaeota; class Lokiarchaeia; order Sigyniarchaeales; family SOKP01; genus TEKIR-8. Next base: position 20,811 of record SHMU01000060.1, read on the forward strand.
TAAAATAGATATTAAGTCAATATGGTTGAATTTGTTCGATAATACCCCTCTATATGAATTAATTTTTCCTAATATACTCCATGTGGACATATCTGCACACGAAAGTATATTTGATGTATTAAATGAGCTGAAGAGGTCTAAATTTTTAAAACAAACAATTAATCAAATAAAGAAACTCAGAGGTGAAAAGATTATTGAAAAACGATAAGAAAATTAAGATTTTAGCAATCCTCAGTAGTCCCCATCGTTATGGAAATTCTGCTAGCTTAGGGTTTGTTCAAAAATAACTTTCCATTAGTTTTTTAAGAAGGTATTTCTTAAAGCTTTTGCAGTGGAAATTTCATC
>SHMU01000061.1 GCA_008080765.1 Promethearchaeota archaeon
ATTGCTTTAGACCACGATAAATAATAAGTTAAAAAAAATCGTATTTAAACTAAGGAAGTTATTTTTGATCAAATCCTTAGGAGATATACCAATACAAATAAAATCTGAAACATACAAAAGTAAAAAGTCTTCTGTTCGGGAAGATATAGAAATACCCATAGTTTATTATAAAAAGACTGATAAATATCTTCATATATTCTTTGAAAAAGATTTAATATATTCAAATTCAGAATGAATGATTTAAAAATAAATATTATTTCATGGTATTAAGCGAGATTGAATGAGTTTTTTTCTATTTTCTACTTCATATTCATATTCATATTCATATTCTCTATGATTAATTTTGTAAGAATTTCCACTTTTCTGAACATTATCAATTGAATATAATAAAAAATTTTTCTCTTGAGTAGTCACAACAGGAAACTTATATTTAATTGAACTATATTTTATTTCTTTTTCTTTAATATATTTCTTCACAAAAGAAATATGATTAGTTAAACGACTTAAATTTATAGTTCTTGTTATTTCCTTAATATTTTTAATATTGTTATTAAATACTTCCGAAAAGTCAGAGATCTTTTCGTATCCATATGAATTCCTTGCACTTATCATAGCTGCTATTGAGGTTGTCCCAGTTCCCCAGAAAGGATCTAATATATTATCCCCATATATAGAAAACATATTAATTAATCTATAAGGTAATTCTATAGGAAAAGCAGCGGATCTTTCTCTTAAATTATTATAATTTTCTAAGCTTTGCGATTCCCCTTTTATATCAGACCAAATATCAGAAAACCATCTATTTCGTTCCTCCCAAAAATAAGCACTATTATATCTCTTTTGTGATTTTGGTTGAAATTTCCTTTTTTTTTTTCCTTTTCTGAAAATTAAAATATACTCATGTTCTAAAGTAATATACGCATTGGATGGTATCATACCTGAACCCATGAATTTCGTTGGACTATTAGTTGGTTTTCTCCATAAAATCGATGGTAATACTATATATCCATTTTCATGAAAGTAGTTAGCTATTTCAACATGATTTGGATATAATCGAAAAATATTTCCAATTTTTCTCGTTGCATCTCCGATATTTATACATATTATACCCCCTTTTTTAATAACACGAGAACATTCCCCCCATATTTTATTTAATTCTTGATGCATTAATTTAAATGCTTTGAATCCATTTTGCTCTTCTATTAATTTTTTAATCTCAGTGTTTTCAGAGATAAAAATTTCATCCCACATTTCTATCATAGGATAAGGTGGGGAAGTGACAATTAAATCAATTGACTCTGAACTGATTTCATCCATATCTGCAGAATTCTTAAAAAATACTGAATGTTCTGTTTTCATTTTTTCGAGATTCACATATCTATATTAGTTCAAATTATATAATATATTCAAATTTTAATTATAAAAGTTACCTTATTTCGGAATATTGAATCCTTCACCGTTATCAACAGCTTTTACATAGTCCGGAGTGTATTTTGTTTTGAGTAAATTAGCATTTCCTGTTGCAATTAATTTCTCATTTGGATCGGAGATCTGACAAAAGAAATGAACGACATTTCTTCCTTCACGCACCATCATTGCTTTCACTTTAACAGACTGATCCACTTTAACTTTGCCCAAAAAATTGATTTGAGCATCAATTGTAATTAAAAAGCCCTCATATCCCAGAGTAGCCGTACACATTCCGATAGTGTCATCAATGAGCGCTGCTTGCATTCCTCCATGAAGTAGACCCGTGGGATTCGCCATTTCGGGTCGTAAATCATATTGAAGTTCCAATTCACCTCTTTTTACATTAAGAATTCTGCCATTTAACCATTTTGAGAATTCTGGTATCGGTCCCGGTGCTTCTGAGATGGGTTTTCCTCTAAAGGCGTTAAAAAGACGTATTATTCGTTTAGATCGTTTTTCTATTGATTTATCTTTTTGTTCCATTTACATAACCAAAATTAATCGATTTAGTAAGGATAAATAGAACTAATAAAAATAGATTATCTTAATATTTTAAAAAAGAGAGATGCAAATTTATTTTGGTTTTCTTTTTTTTCTCCTTTTTAAGGTAGTTTTAATTACGTTTCTTAGGTTTTTAAGTCTTTTAAAAGGGGAGTTGCCCATCGATTTAGTAATTTCGATTTCACAGAGTTAAGATTTCAAATGCTTTCGTTGTATAATTTAACCATTTTTTAATAAAAAAATTATATGAGTCGTATGAGTTTTAATAAAAATGATGATTATATCAAAATAATAGTTTTCTTCATTCTTCACATATACTTCTTTCAGGGGCTTTTTTCAATTGAAATCTCTTGATCATAATGGCTTCGCAAATTGTATTTAAATGAATCGCCAAGGATATAAATCTTCTTCCCATTAGAATGAGCTAAGTATGCTAAAGGATATGTTCCGATCTTATTTATAATAGAGCCATCTTTTAAGATACTATCAACTTCCACCACTACAAGATCCACTTCCTTTATGAAAACCAAGAGTGCGGCATCGATATTTAAGTGGGTTTCAAAATATTTCGAAAGGTATTCTGCGGCATGTTGTCCCTCTAAGAGGGGGCGTGATTCCATAACGTAGAAGATAATGTCTTTCTGAACGTGAGAAGAAAAGATTTCATTAATAGTTGAGCTATGTGATAATAACATGAACTTGATTTTTGGCTTATACAGCTCTTCAAATAGAGTGTTGAAGTGAGTTTCAAAGAGATTATTTTCTCTTTTCTTTTTTGAGAGAGCTTGTTTAAATTATCCAAGATTTTCTCTCGACTAACTATATCTAAGTCTCCAATAAAATATCCGATACTATTTATTAAAGGTGCCATACTGGGGCGTGTATTAATAATTTCTTTAGAGAGCTCTAAAATCTCTTTTTTAAATTCTTTTTCCTCGGATGATCTCATATCAAGATATTTCTTTATTATATTAATTGCTTTGGAAATTAATTCACTTGCTCCCGAATAATTATCTTTCTTTAATTCCTCAAGGTCATTTAGAATGATATTACTCATTGTATTAAAGGATATTTCGATTAAATTTAAGTTTAAGTTTAAATTAATCTTGTTGATGAATGAGCACGAGCATGAGCAGAAGGAAAGGTTCAAAGATATTTCTTTTATAAACAATATTTCTTCTATGGCAGTAATTGGTGTATCAGAGCGGAGGAAGTTCTTTTTTCTCAGAAATCATCAAGAACATTTTCAAGGAGAACTCTATGCAATTCATCCCAAGATTAAAAGCATACCTAATTTCGACGATGGAACCCAAGAGAAAATCTTTCGAACAGTAAAAGATGTACCCGGAAAAGTAGATTTTGCCTTTATCGCAGTTCCTCCTACAAAAATTATTGAAGTAATCGACGATTGCGTCGAAAAAGGAGTTAAATTGGTAAGCATCTTCACCGCTGAATTTTCCGATGCAGGTACAGAAGAGGGAAGAAAATTAGAAAAAAAGCTTTTAGAACATGCCCAAAATAAATTGAGAATTTTAGGACCCAATGGAATGGGATTGTATTATCCCAAGTTAGGGATTGCATGGCGCCCGAAATTTCCTCATACTTCAGGAAGGATCGGATTCATTGCACAATCGGGAGGGATCTGTAATATCGCAATTTATGCTTCTCAAGAATTGGGGATGAGTTATTCGAAAGTATTTTCATTTGGAAATGGTGCCGATCTTGATTTTGTAGATTTATTACATTTTCTAATCAATGATTCTGAAACAGAGATTATTTTAGGATATATTGAAGGACTTGCAAAAGGAAGAGGTGTAGCTCTCCAAGAGGCATTAGCTAATAATAAAAAACCAACGATTATGCTAAAGGGGGGCAAATCAAAAATGGGTTCAGTCGCGGCAAAAACTCATACTGGAACTCTTACCGGTAAAAAAACAATGTGGGAAGTGATATTTAGGCAATATGGTGTAATAAATGTAGATACAATAGAGCAATTACTAAATACCGCAAGATTAATTCATTCATATGGATTATTCAATATCTCTAATATTGCCATTCTCAGCGTTAGTGGAGGGTATGGTGTTGTATTGGTTGACTTACTGGCGCATTATGGGTTGAATATATTTCCCTTTAACACAGAGATTCAAAAGCAACTCGATCAACAATTTTTTACTTTAGGAACAAGTTCAAATAATCCTTTAGACGTATCTGCCCAAATTTATAATAGTGAATCCATTTATAACATAATCGATATTGCATTATCCGATAAAAATATTGACGGATTAATTATGGATTTACCTACTTGGTATTTTAATATGGATTACCATCTTACAAAAGATCCAAATTTTGAGCCTACTATTTTAAAAGCCTTTAGTTTGGGGCATAAGCATAATAAACCACTTGTACCGATAATTCAGAGAGTAAATTGCCCCGAAGATAGAATTAGGCTTTTAAGGGAATTAAATGAAAGAAAAGTACCAGTATTTGGAGATCCCTTTGAATTTGTTCCTCTCTTGCCTAAAATTTCCGCTCAATATATAAAAATGAAAAGCAGATAAGACAAGAGAAATAGATTAAATTTCACCGCAATAATTATGGGCATCACATATTGGTTTCAATATTGACTTGAAATCTTTAAATTGAGTAATATTGGCATAATTGGTGTACTTGCCATATTTTTCTATAAATTTTTCAGCAATTAATTCAGCTGTTTCTCGCCAAACGCTAATTGGGTCAACTTCATCTACCAATAAAATTACTCTAATTGGATCTCTATTTACTATAATGCAGTTATGGCCTTTTTCTCCCTGTGTAGAGATTAATACTACAGCACCAATATCCAATTCCTTAGTAATGCTCTGAATTGCGGATAGAAAGCCTCCAAAAATATCTGAGTGTCTCTCATCTATTTTGGCATGCTTTTGGCGAAACTCAAATACGTTTAATCCTGTGGGAATGTATTGAATCAAAACGATGTCTAACATGAGAGAGAATGTATCAATAATTTTTTGTAAATATATTGTTTTAACTTATATATTATTTAAGAATAGAGTTCTTGATTTTTGAATTTAGTTGTTATAACGATTTAAAAAGAACGATTTAAAAAGATTTATTAAAATTTACTATTATTTAATTCTTATAGTTCCACAATTTAAATTATAGCAAGTATAATTAAGTATAATAAGAAGTAGTAAAACCTTGTATTTTGATAGGCGAAGATTAAGGGCATTGTTAAATTGGTATCAGCAAGAAGTCGGTGAAGATCTAATTGCTGCGCTCATTGTAGACAGAGATGGGCTTTTAATTGATGCCATCTCTAAAAATGAAAAAGAACGTGTCGAAGAAAAATTTATTGGTGCATTTGGAGCATTGGTAGAGACCATTCTCAAAAAAATCACAAAGGATTTCGATTTAGGAACATTTGGCGCAGGAACCTTTGATACCGATAAGTATCGATTCATTTTCTGCGAAGCAGGAAACGAGTTAATCCTAGTGAGTGTGTTAAATGCTTTAGCAATGATAGATCCGTATTTTGCATATTCTTATCTAGCTGCAGAAAAAATTGCTCGTATTTTTGAAGGTGAGAAGGTAAGTCCTGTAATTCCTAAAATTATTGTTGACAAAAATCTTCAAAAAATTGAGCGCAAAGTATTAACACTCCAAAAAATTAGGTTTCAAGCCAAGGAAAATGTATATAAGCTGATACTAGGCGGAGATGGAAATGTTGGAAAGACCTCGATTGTTAAACGTTTTACAGAAGGAACTTTTGCACGGAATTATAAGGCTACAATCGGTACCTCAATTTCTAAAAAAGAATGCAATTTTGAAGGGTTAGATTCAACTGTTCGCTTTGCAATCTGGGATCTTGCCGGTCAGCCTCAATTTAAAAGGATTAGACCCTCGTATCTTGCCAGTTCAGCTGCGGGAATACTGGTATTTGATGTAACAAATAGAAAGTCCTTTGAAAATGTTGAAAACTGGTATCGAGAGATTCTTGAGGCATCCCCCAACATATACTTAATATTAGTAGGAAATAAAATAGATTTAAAAGATTCGAGAAAGGTCTCGAATGCAGAAGGGACCGCATTAGGAGAGAAGTTGGGAATATCTTATATTGAATCCTCCGCCAAGACGGGAGAAAATATTAACGAAGCTTTTAAAATGCTCGCATTACAATTAATTCAAAAATATATGCAAGCAGAAGAAGTATATAAAATAATTTCTAAAGCGACGGATTCTATTGAACTTGGGAGATTAGATCAAATTCCAGAAAGTAATGAAAATGTCAAAGAATATGTGCATCTTCCAATTACTAGAATATGGGAAAGTGTTTCAGCGGATTTAATTCCTTGGTTAAAAGAAAATCTCGTACTCCTAAATGAAATAATTGATTTCAAATTAGAACCTTATAATGGTGAGGAGAGTATTCATTTGGATAAATTAATTGTGAGAGATGAGAACGGGGATAAAGTATTAATTATCCCTCAATTTAATCAGACAGATTATTATCATTTAGGTATTCTTATATCAAGCTTGATTTCCAATGAGATTAAATCGGTACTATGGATTTGTGAAGAGGTTGCATCAAATTATAAGGATGTAATAGAATGGCTTAACAGAAATATAACCTACAATATTTTATTTTATCTCATCGAATTGAAAGTCTTAAAGTTTAAAGAATACCCCCCCTTCCCAAAACTCCTCACAATTATAAAACCTCCCCAAACATCTCTGGCAAAACGAAGAAAACGCATTGATAAAAACTTAACAAATTTGCAGAAAATTAGAATAGATTTTTGGATTGATTTAGTTAAGAAATTAGAAGAAACCTATCCACTTCATGCAGATATAAAAATTACTAAGGAATCTTGGCTTTCTTATCCTTTAAAGTATGCGGGTATTGAATATAGATATTTAATTAATGATAATCGAAACGGAGTGGGATTATTTTTTGTTCATCAAGATATGAACCTCAATCACCATCGGATTCTTGCCTTAAAAAGTCATAAAAAAGAAATTGAAGAAAGATTTAAAGAAATAAGTTGGGCGCTTACAGAAGAATTATATTGGGATATTCAAGAGAATCGAGAATATCAATTTATTGAATATAGATTTCTAGAGAAAGGCCTTAAAAATCGCCAAACTTGGGATAAAATTCATTATGAGATGATTGATGCAATGAAAGCTCTGGAAGGTGCCTTCAAGGATCATCTCCGAAAATTGTTTAAAATATAATAAAGCTATAAGTTATATGAATCTCAACATTTTTATTTAATTAAATGATAGAGAGATTATTTATATCCACCCAATAAAAGAGTTTATTAATTTGCATACAACACACCGAAAAAAGCTATATATAAGAGTCTCTAAATTCTTATCATATCTTTTAAGACATAACCCCGAAAAATATGGAATCCAATTAGATTCTTACGGGTATGCTGATTTAGAAAAAGTTTTATCTATTCTGAATAAGAAATTTTCGGGAATTCAAATTGATAAGATATTTTTGATAGATTTGATAAGAGCTTCCGAAAAAGTAAGATTTGAACTTAATCAAGAAAAAATAAGAGCGTATTACGGACATAGCTTAACAAAAACCATTAAAATGCCTAAAATAGAAACACCCCCTCAAAAATTATTTCATGGAACCACTAAATTTAATTCTGAAAAAATTCTTCGAGAGGGACTTAAAAGTAAGGGACGGCAATATGTTCATTTAACAGATAATATCCACACAGCAGAGCAAGTAGCAAGAAGAAGAACAGATAATTCTGTTATCTTGGAAATAGATACGCGACAAGCAATCATAGACGGCATTAATTTTTATAAATCGGGAGATATGTATTTGGCTGACTTTATTCCCACAAAATATATCAAAATATTATAACTAAAGCATAGAATAAAAAATTCCATTATATAGATTTTTTAAAATACAGACATTATTTTAAATATGAAAATTCAAATAAATAAAAATACCACTCCGATAGTTTCACCAGCAGTTGTGATTTCAATGGGAAAATGGGAAGAGACAAATCTTATCACTCTAGCGTGGGTTGCGCGAGTAGTTTCCAGTCCCCCAATAATGTCTATTTCCATCCGTCCATCCCGACACTCTCACCAACTAATAGAAACCTTGGGGGAATATGTCATCAATGTTCCTAGTAAGGAGCAAGTTGAGGTAGTCGATTTTTGCGGAACAAGATCAGGAAAAAAAATTGATAAATGGAAAGAGTTACAATTGACCAAACAAAAAGCTCTTAAAATTCAGGTTCCCTTGATTAAAGAGTTTCCTATAAATATTGAATGCAAAGTTATAAAAAAGATAATGCTGGGAACTCATCACATCTATTTAGGAGAAGTTATGGCTGTCCATGTAGATGAGGAATTTATAGATGAAACTGAATTAGATTCTACTAGACTAAGCCAAATTGTATATTTTGATAGGAAATATCATAGTACTAATACAAATATTTTGCAACGACAAGGATTTTCCCTCAAATAATAGTGGCTCTATTTACTAAAAGGAGCATAAGGATGTAAAGAACGATTAAAATAGCAATGATTAAGAGAGTTAAGGATCTGTTCTCATGCTTTGCATTTTTTTCGAAATATCCATCATTTTCTTATAAAGTTTTATATTTTTATCATATTCTTCTTCATGGATTAATTTCTTGTTTAATTTGATGATTTGATCATTAAGCTTCATAAATTCCTTTGGAGGATTAACGGAATATTTATAGACTTTCTTACCTTCTCTGAGCTCAACGTATACCCATTTATTGTCCTTTTCACTCCAATTCCATTCATTAAACTTCAGTTCCGGTGCATTCATACTTTTGCTACTAGCTTCTTAAGACGCTTTTTTCATTAATTATGTATTAAAAAGAATAATTAGCTTTATCTTTTTTTAATTCGGATTATATTTTTGAATCAATTATTAGTTACATTTTTTAACTAATAAAATTTTCTGTTTCCCCATTTTTATCAATTTTTAAAGGGAGAGAAATTTTCATATTAATATTTCTCAACGGAATGTTAGTCTAAAAATTTAAATGTTTTAATTTTTACTACAAGATTATAGGTTAATCGAATAAATATATTTTATACAAGGTACGACTCGGGGTAAGAGGAGCATGCATGAGGAGTTCTCAAGAAAGATCTCTATCCGATAAAGAAAATGAAGAAATAGAAAAGAAGGAAAGAATGAATGAGGATTTTAGGCAAGAAAATTCACACAAAAAATACCAACACTTATTTGAGACTTCACCATTTATTATCGGTCTATGTGACTTAGAAGGCTATTTATTAGAAGTAAATAATTCTGCTAAGAAGATTTTAGGAATTCAGTCCACAGAAGAAATCATCGGAAAACATTATTCAGAAATATTGAACTTGAATCCAAAGAATAATCGATTAATTTCAAACTATGAACCGTATTTCTTGAAGTTTGTAGAAACTGAAAAACCATTCGAATTAGAGTTTCCGTTATATAATTCTGAGGATGAAGCAGTGTGGATCCATTTTTATAGCTCAATTCTGAAAATTGGGAATAAAAAATATATGCAAATAATTCTTCAAGACATTACAAAGCAGCAGGAAGCAATCGCTCAATTAAAAGAGTCACAAAAACAATTTAAAGAACTTTTCAATTATATGAGCAGCGGTTGTGCGATTTATAAGGCAATCAACAATGGGGAAAACTTTATCTTTAAAGATCTAAATTATAGTAGTGAAAAAATAGAAAAAATCAACAAACATGAGTTATTAGGAAAAAAAGTCACAGAAGTTTTTCCCGGAATTAAGGAATTTGGATTATTTGAAGTATTTCAAGATGTCTGGAGAACAGGAAAACCTCAGAAACATCCCATATCAAAGTATAAAGATAATAGGATTACCGGATGGAGGGAAAATTATGTATATAAGCTTCCCAGTGGCGAAATAGTTGCAATTTATAATGATGTGACCGAAAAGAAGCAATCGGAGCAAAAATTAGAAAATTCCGAGCGTTTCAGTTCAACATTATTAGAAAATTCACCAAATCCTATTTTAGTAATTAATCCTAATAAATCTATAAGATACATAAATCCTGCCTTTGAGGATTTAACCGGATTTAATGCATCAGAAATTCTCAATAGAAAAACCCCGTATCCTTGGTGGTTTGAAGAAGGTCTTAGTATCGAGGAAAAGCAATATAGACTTTATTTAAAGAATGCAAGCAATAAAGTAGAAGATATATTTAAAAAAAAAGATGGAACCAAGTTCTGGGTTGATATAACTACTACCCCAATCCAAGAGAAGGGAGAACTAAAATATTTTTTAGTTAATTGGATCGACATTACGGGGAGAAAAGAGGCGGAACAGAAATATTTTCAATTATTTAATGATGCCCCTTATGGAATAATTCTAGCGGAGAAAGAAGGGAAGATTATAGATTTAAATTCCAGAGTTAAAGAAATAACGGGATATAAACGAAAAGTCTTTTTAGGAAAAAAATTTTTGTCTTTAACGTTGTATGATAAGCAAAATCATAAAATACTAAAAAATGCGTATCTCGATTTTTTAAATGAAGGACATACTACTGCGACAGAGTTTCAAATTAGGAAAAAAAATGGAGAGGTAATTTGGGTTTCCTTAGAAGCCGAATTCGTGCGCTTTGGAAACAAAAAATACATTCAAGGAATTTTACATGATATTACAAAAGAAAAAGTAATTGAAACGAATTTAAAACACTCAGAGAAAAAATACCGAACCCTCTATGAAGCCTCTCCAATTGGAATTGGTATTGCTGATTTAGAAGGTAATGTATTAGATATAAACAAAAGAATGGAGGAAATTACTGGATATAGTTTAGGGGAATATAAAAAGATTAATTTAGATTCAACCTATGTAAATCCTGAAGATCGGCGTAGAATGCTTCAGAAAATTAAGAAAGATGGAAAAATAAGAAATTATATAATAAAACTTCGAAAAAAAACTGGAGAAATTTATGTTGTAAAAACTAACATAGATTTGGTCGAAATTGAAGGGGATAAAATACTTTTTACTAGTTGCGAAGACATTTCCGACCAAATTAAAGCTCAAGAAAAATTACGAGAATCAGAAGAGAAGTTTAGGACTATTTTAGAACAAACACTTGTAGGAATTTGCATTCTCCAAGATTTTGAATTTGTATATGTCAATGAAGCTTTTGCGGACATGATCGGTTCTGGTGTGGATGAAATCTTAGAGTTTACTTTTAAGAAAATGGAAGAAATTATTCATCCTGAAGATAGAAAAGAAGTGGTTGATTTAATTGTCAAAGTAAGGCATAAGAAGGATTTTAGTGCTCATTTTCAATGTCGTGGGATTAAAAAAAACAAGGATATTGCTTGGTTTGATAGTTTTGCACGATCTATTAATTATAGAGGAAAATCTGCTATCTTAATTACAATTAATGAGATAACAACAACTAAGCACGCAGAAAAACAGTTAATCAAGTTAAATAACTATAAATCGACTCTACTTCGACGAGCATCTCATGAATTAAAAACACCCTTAGTTTCCATTAAAGGGTTTACAAATTTATTATTGGAACTATATCGTGATGTGTTAGATCAAAAAGGAATCAGAATAATTAAAGAAATATATGAAGGTTGTAAAAGACTAGAAACACTTGTCAGTGATATATTACATTCTTCTAAAATGAGATCAGGAAATATTGATTTATCCAAGAAAAAAGTAGTTCTCGCTCAAATATTAGAAGAAGTGGTTCAAAATTTAAAAGGAGCAATTTTGGCTAGAAAACATTCGATCAAATTAAATATAGATAAAAATTGTGAGATAAATGCTGATAAGGAAAAATTACTTCAAGTATTTGAAAACATAGTTCTCAATGCTATCAACAACACGCCCTCGGGAGGCAAAATTGATCTGAATTTAGTTGAATCAATACATGAATGTGTAATATCTATTAGAGACAATGGTGTGGGATTTACCAACGACGAGAAGGAACATTTATTCACACCATTTGGGAAGATTGAGCGATACGGGAAGGGATATGATGTAGATATAGACGGGTCCGGTTTGGGACTCTATATTTCACGGAGGATAATAGAGGAGCACGAGGGTAAGATTTGGTTAGAATCAGAGGGAAGAAATAAAGGAGCGGTATTTTATATCTCTTTACCTAAATCTTCGAGGTCAAATATTAATAGTTGATTCGGAGTATAATAGTATTGAATATTTGACGAAAACACAGCATATGAAATCTTCTTGAGAGAAATTTGAATTAAATGTATTAATAAAAAATTAGACCTAAGTTTAAATTAAATTACTAAAATTACAAAATTAGAAAATTTTAATTATAAAAAGGGAATAAGGTTTAAAGATAAAGATAGAATGAATAAATCCATAGATCAATATCTTACTGAAATAGATATTATTGAATTAAAAAATGTCTTAAATGATCCGGCTCAGAGTGTTGAAAAGATCATTTTCATTATAGAAGAAAAAATCCTTGAAAAAATCACTCCTTTGCAAAAACAATTGAATCAGTTTCAATTTATTTTTGAAAATGCTCACGATTTCATTAGCGTCATAAGTGATAGGTTTATCTTCGAATATGTAAATGAAAAGCCTCACCTTACAGGCTTTGGATACAGGTCAGCGGAAATGGTCGGAGCCTCTGCCTTGGAATACATTCATCCTGATGATAAAGATAACATACGGGAAATACTAAAAAAGGGATTTAAAGAAGGTGATGCCACCTCAATATTTCGATTCAGGCACAAAAATGGATCTTGGGTATGGATCGAAGCCTTAGGGAAAACTTTTCTTGATAATTCAGGAAAATTAAAGGGAATCGTAATTTCCCGTGATATTTCCAAGCGCAAACAAATTGAAGAAACACAGAAAGCAATACAAAAAAAATTAGCACAATCCGAAGCAAAATTTCGCCATCTTTTCAATAGTTTACCCTATACAGTTGGACTTATTGATTTAGAGGGAACTTTGATAGAAATAAATGAATCTGGAAATGATCTGATGTCGATTCATTCTATTGATGATATTATTGGAAAATCATACAAGGAAATCTGGAAAATAAATAGTAAAAATGAAGAATTAATTGAAAAATATAAAATAGTACTAGAGAAAGTAAAGCGAACAGAAGATCCCATAGAGATTGAGTTCCCAATATACCAATCAGATGGGGGTAAAATTTGGGTTAGATCACACACATCATTATTAAATCTTAATGGAAATTCGTTTATCCAATTTTTACTTCAAGATATTACAGAACAAAAATTAGCAAAGCAGAAATTAAAAGAATCAGAGGAGAAATATCGTGAAATATTTGAGGGAAGCCGCGATGGGTTCGTTATGGTTGACTTAGACGGGAGAATTATTGATGCTAATCAGGCCTATTGTAATATGCTGGGTTATAGTCTTGATGAATTGAAAGATCTTGAAAACTTTTATAAAATAACCCCAAAAAAGTATTGGGAATGGGAACAGCGAGAAATTTGGAATAATAGACTATTAAGAAATGGATATTCAGAAATTTATGAAAAAGAATACATTAAAAAAGATGGCACATTATTCCCCGTTGAATTGCAATCGTATGCAGTGTTTGATCAAAATAAAACTCCTCTCTATTTATGGGGTGTGGCCAGAGATATCAGTAAAAGAAGAAAAGCTGAGCAAAAATTGATCACCTCAGAAAGAAAATACCGGGAATTAACCGAATTGCTTCCGGATATTATTTTTGAAGCGGATACTGAAGGCAATTTAATCTATTCGAATACCAAGGGATTTAAAGAATTTAGATATACCGAAAAGGATATAGAACATGGATTAAATATTACTCAGTTAGTAGCTGAGGACTTTAAAGAGAAGGCTGAAAAAAGCATTGAAGAATTACTCCAAGGAAATGAAATTGAACCTTCAGAATACTTGATGGTTCGCAAAGATGGATCTACTTTTTATTCGCGTGTAAACTCAAGACCTCTTTATAGAGAAGGAAAAATTATTGGTCTTACAGGCACAGTAAGTAATATCCATAAGCAGGTTATTGCGAAAAATAAAATTAAAGAGTCTCAGAAAAAATTAAAGAAATTAAATCTACTAAAATCTGAATTACTCCGAAGAACTTCACATGAGTTTAAAACACCACTCGTTTCCATCAAGGGATTTTTAGATTTACTTTCAGAATCGCATGAAAATGAACTTAGTCAAAAGGCATTAAAATATATTCAAGAAATTAGATTAGGTTGTGAACGTCAAGAAAAACTGATAACAGATATCTTGGATGCCGCAGAATTAGAATCTGAGAAGATAGAACTAAATAAAACCAGTGAAAATGTAACAGAATTAATTCATTCAGTTCTAAATTCCTTAAAGGGTGCTTTGGATTCAAAAAATCATTCTCTTGAATTAGAACTTCACAAAAATATAAAGATTTTGATAGAAAGAGAAAAAATACTCCAAGTCCTTAATAATATCTTACTTAATGCCATTCGAAATACCCAAAAAGGTGGGAAAATTATTATTAAATCCAAAGAAACAGAAAAATATTACCTAATTTCCATACAAGATACGGGACTAGGATTTACAGAGGAAGAGAGATGTATCGCTTTTACCCAATTTGGAAAAATTAAAAGGGATGAGGAAAGAGGGAATAATAATGATGAAAAGGGAACTGGATTAGGTCTTTATATTTCCAAAAAAATTATTGAACTCCATGGGGGAAAGATATGGTTAAAATCAGAAGGGAGAAATAAAGGCTCCACTTTTTATTTCACACTGCCTAAATAGAACGAGGAGAGCAATTAATAAAGGAGGACCTAGACCTACCTTTCTATTTTCTTCATATTTTGTAGTTGCTTCGTGATTTTCTTCATTTTTTCAAAAATCTCTTTGTTTTTGTGAGGATCTTTCTCATGAAGTAGTTGGTTATTCAAGAGCTCTAATTGTTTTATGAGTTCTTGGAACTCCTTTGGAGTTTTTATCTGATACTTATATTTTCTCTTTCCATTTTCTTGACGAACAAAAACCCATTTTTTAGCTTCCTCTGAATAGTTCCAACGACCTATTCCATGCTTCCTCATATGAATCAAATATAGAAATGTAAGAGCCTAATTTAAAAAGTAATTTTACTAGTAATAGGACTCAATATATTTAAATTTTTTAGAATGAAAAAATTGGGATTAGAGAAATGTTGAGATCAAGTTTTAATAATTCTATATTCTCAAAGTAAATCCAATCTTTCTATTCCGATTAAATCCTAATTGTTCATAAAACTTATGAGCACCAACTCTTTTAGAATTGCTCAAAAGCATTATTCTATAACAATCGTGAGTTTTAGCATGTTCTATAGATTTTTTTATTACTGCTCTTCCATACCCCTTTCTTCGATAAGTAGGATGATGTTTTTGATTTAAGGAATAGCGAGGGAAATACAAATATATCAATTTTAGTATTTGCTGGAATAATATATAAATTCTTCGGCAATTTTAAAATAAGAGAGAAAAAAATAAGTAAGGATTAAAATCCGGTATAATTTCGATAATCCACCTGTGGAAGATGGTCAATAGTAAAGGGTAAGATAGCGTTATCGGGTATGGGATCGATGTAAAAATGTCGGAATTTTGGATTTTGCATTCTACAAAAAGTACTGCGATGGTTGTAAGCTGGATGTTTAATCATCCTTTTCCAGATCTTTTTAAGAGGTTTTTTTCGAATATTACCAAATGATAAAGGGGTGAAATCGCAAGGAGTCACATCACCATAAGCAGAAACGTAATATTGAATGTTTGCTGCCAAACAACCTATTCCTCCCAAGTATCCTTCTATTGAGTTTTGCCATGCTTGAGAAGAGAGGGGAGGTTTTATATTATTTTTAAAGATAATTGAGGAGAATTTGCGAATCTCCTCTCTCTGACTCGGTGTAAGCATTTCGCTGGTATCTTTCAGCATATTTCCCGTAGGTACACCATCAAATAGCATTAAATTATCAAGATCCAACTCATAAGCTAATTTGTATACCTTCTGGTAGTTTTTTTGTTTGGTACCACTTTTAGTAGCATAAGAGGAGATTCCAGCAAAAATCCCTTTAGCTTTCATCCGTTTTATGCCCTCAATAGCCGAGTCAAATAATCCCGGAGTATTTCGAAAGTTATCATGCTCTTCGGCATTAGAACTGTCAATACTCACAAATACAGAATATAGTCCGGCATCAGCCAATTTTTCCACGTTCTCTTCGGTTAAAAATTGTCCATTGGTAAAGAGCAGGGGAACAGTTTTTTTTTTATCCACGTATGCAATAAGATCAAAAATGTCTTTTCGTAGTAAGGGCTCTCCACCCGTAAAGGCTAGAATTGAGATTCCGAGATCTTGGCTCTCCTTAATAAGCCTCTTTGCTTCTTTAGTAGAAAGTTCTTTTATTCCCTCCTTGTAATGCTTCCCAGCACTGCAATGAACACAATTACATTGACACTTATAAGTGACTGCGAAAGTCATTGCAATCGGATATTTTGTACGAAAGATTCTGGATTTTAACGAGTTAATTAATAATCGGTACATAGGACCGCTTCCAATCGGAGGAGCGAAGGTGTTTGCCACTCTCTTTCCATTCCATTTACCTAATTGCCGATACCCCGTATAAAATCGTGCTTGTATTAGAAACATCGTTAATAATCCTAGCTTTTCTATTAGGGGGTTTAATGGACCCGTACCGATGATTTCTCCCGTGGGAAGTTTCTTAAAACTGATTAATTTCTTACCAAAGAGTTGCAAATAAGTCTTTTCTTGCATAATGTTAGGTTCACTTTTCATTTTATTAACTCATTATTTTGTTTAACTTGCACATATAAATATCTTTCTGAAGAAATTAAAAAGGAAAAGTGTCATATTATTTGGTTTTAAATAAGTTCTTCAGTGATGATACCACCATATACTTCTTAAACTCTTTTAATAGCAATCTACTAGTAGGTAGCATTCATCATCCGAACGTGAACGAAAAGAAAAAAAAGAAAAAAGAAAATAGAGTAGAATAGATTACAACTCTTCTTTTATATCTTCATAAAAGTCCAATGAATCCGGATTTCTCAAGGCACCTCGATTCGCTGCGGACATTCCTCTCAAAATTTTGGTAACGGCAATTTCTACCTTTTTGCCGCTAAACGTATAGGGGATTGTTTCTTCGGGAACTTGTATAATTTTAGAGGGGACATGCCGGGGAGATGCTTTCTGCCGTAAGGTGGATTTAATTTTCTCCTTTATCTTTTCGGTCATTTCTACTCCTGGTCGGAGCTGGGTGAATAAAACGACTTCTACATTACCTTCCTTATCGGGTAATCCAATTGCCAGCGAATCAACCACTTCCGGAAGTTGTTCCACTACATTATAGATTTCTGAAGTTCCAATACGTACACCTGATGGTTTAAGTGTGGCGTCCGAACGACCCCAGAAGGTAATTCCTCCCGTATCGCTATGCTCAACTATCCAGTCTCCATGGCGCCATACATTTATACCTAGTTCCTCAAAGAAATTAAAATAAGCAGCTTTATACTTGCTCATAGATTTCTCATCACCCCAAAAATATATTGGCATAGAGGGGGCGGGTGCTTCACAGACCAATTCTGCTTGCTCATCTTTTACAGGTTCGCCTTTCATATTATAGGCTTGAACTTTCATACCCAAGGCTTTTCCTTGTAATTCTCCCGAATATACTGGTAAGATTGGCAAGGCTCCTGCAAAACAACCGTTAATATCGGTCCCTCCCGAAATGGAATTAAAGTATAAATCTTCCTTGATTTGATTATAACACCATTCAAATCCCTCAGGGCTTAGAGTACTTGCAGTCTGCGAAATTTCCCGTAATGAAGATAAATCATATTTTTCTTTTGGCTTTGTTTCTTCTCCCATTAAAAAATGCAAATAAGTAGCAGAGACTCCAAAGATTGTAATCCCGTATTTTTCGATTAACTCAAACATTCTTAAGGAATGGGGATACAAAGGGTTCCCATCGTATAGGAATATCGTTGCCCCCACAGCTAAAGAACTGATAAGCCAATTCCACATCATCCAGGAAGGGGCTGTAATATATGTAATAATATCGCTGCGCTTCAAATCTGTAGAGAGAACTAATTCTTTAAGGTGATTTATGAGAACCCCTCCTGCACTTTGTACCATACTTTTCGGTTTCCCCGTTGTACCACTTGAAAACATCACATAAATCGGATGCTCAAAAGGGAGTTGTTCAAATTGAGGTTCACTAAGATCTTCCTTCGAAATAAATTCCTCCCAATGGACAGCATTGGGTATGCTGCTAATATCGGGGTTAGTATCAGATACATAAGACACCACAATCACCTTTTCAATGGAAGGAATGGCATCTACCACTTGTTTTGCATTTTTTATCGTATCAAACGTGCTGTTCTTATAAAAGTAGCCATCCACTGCAAACAATACTTTAGGCTCGATTTGACTGAAGCGATCAATAACCGCACTTGCCTGCAATTCTGCCCCGCAAGACGCCCAAATTGCCCCGATACTCGCAGTTGCTAACATTGCAATAGGAGTTTCTATAAGATTAGGGATATAAGATACGACACGATCTCCCTTTTTAACTCCTATTTCTCTTAATGATTTAGCTAATTGAGCAACTATTTGATTTAATTCTTTATAGGTCATCTTCTGGGTTACTTTAGTCTCTCCTTGAAAAATAAACGCCAACTGGTCATCTTTATATCGGAGCAAATTTTCAGCAAAATTCAATTTGGCTCCAGGAAACCATTCTGTACCGGGGAAAACGTTGATATCTTCTACAACCTTATCATATTTCTCAGATGCAACAATATCAGTAAAGTCCCATAACGCCGCCCAAAAGTCCGAAATATTTTCAACGGACCATTTGTAGAGCTCCTTTCCGCCTTGGATACCCGCATTGTAATTTTCGTTTGCAAATTCGATAAATTTGGTTACTTCTGCATTTTTTATCCATTGTTCTGAGGGCTCCCATAACTTTTTGCGCTCATCACTCATAATTCATCACTCTTTTTTATTACATTAATTTTTATTTCTTAATTCATATTTTGTAATATAGTCTAATAAGTCTTAAGTCTTTTGAACTACCACTCCTTAAAAGGCGTAGATTCGTACTTCATCAAGAAGTTCGTATTGTATAATATATTCCTACATTCTCTCCAAATGCTTACCATCCAATAATCCCTACGTAAAATGAGGAATACAGATTGGATTTCTAAGTTCTCCTCATTAACGATCGTAACTGCTTCTTACTTTAAAAAGCGATGAGCTGGGATCAATTAGTATAATTGCGGGGATGCAATTCATCAGTGCCCTAACGAGAGGATCCTTTCTCGCATACTAAGATAAAAATTTTATAATTTCTATTTTTTTTAATCTGTAAAAGGAAAGAATTTCTTCTAGAGCTAACTGATTTTTCGATTTTTTGTTTTAATAAGTTTAGATGCTTTAATAAATAAAACTCTTAAAAAAGGCAATTCTTAAAAATTTGTATCATTTAGTAATGGATATTTACGATTACAAAAAATAAAAAGTATAATTAGTCATTGATAAAGATCAGGATATTTTTGCGCTTGAGATGCCAATTGTTTTTGCTGCATTTGCTGGGCTTGTTCCGCTAAATCAGCCATCTTTTTCTTAATCTTCTTTCCTTTTTCAATCAATTTAGAAGTATCTATATCTAAATTATAAATTTTATTTAGAACTTCTATAATAGCAGCAGCCCCTTCTGGAGTAGGATATCTGGTCACAGGAGTAAAAAGTGCATATGCATCAATTTTATTCATTAAAGCTCTATTCAATAAAGTTGCTTCTGGTCCAATTATAATACCTCTGTTAAGTTTTTCCATTTCTAAATTCTCAAGATCCTTTATTTTACCATCTTCCGAGGCAAAATAGACTGGAAACTCATCGGGTATATCTCTTCGTGCCATTCCTTGAAAAGTAACTATTTCTCTGGCCTTAATTTTATCGGAAAGTGCCCATTTACACATAGTTTCACTTAAATTATCATAGGCGGATTCACTCTTAAACGGCACCTCACATATTCCGATAATAATATTTTTTTCTTTACTATATAATAAGCGGAAGGGATGTTTCAGTTTCCCATCGTAGAATACAGCAATGGGGGGAAGCTCTTGACTTGTAATATAGCCAATCTCCTTCACATCAGAGATTTGTTCAATTAACGTGTTTGCTATAATGGGACCAATTAGTCCCACTCCTGCAAACCCAAATATTATGGTGGCTCCTTCTTTGATTTCAATGGAACCATCCTCCATTATCACTTCATTATTATTGTCCAATTTTATCACTACTTACATTCATTAATTAGTTCTGTGAAGTCAATGATGAACCAATTCCATATTTTACTCTTATTCGGGAACGGAATAATATAAAATACTCATGATTGCCATTTACTTCACAGTTTCTTTTAACCAAAAGAAGTATATAAATATTGGGTCTATAACTTATTCTAAAAATCAAAATCGATTGTATTTTTTATAAAAAATTTCTATTATTTTCATAGAAATTATTAATCACTCTTTTCACATAGGATCGGCACGGAAGCCCCGTCCTTTAGGGCGGGGAGGAAGTGCCGTTAGATAGTATTAAGTGACAA
>SHMU01000062.1 GCA_008080765.1 Promethearchaeota archaeon
ATATCAGAGATCGGGCAGTTGTCCCTCGGTATATCCGAAGGACACGGGCTATGTGTCAATTAGCCCCTTAGATGTGGACGATGATGAACCAGAAGCTTTTAGGAGAATTGATGGGGATTTGAGCCACAAGCCCCGCCTTTCAAGGCGGGGTAATTGACAGAACTTCAAGGACTAGATGCACTTGAGAACCTTGTCCTTTTAGTAGTAAAAAGGAATTATATTAAAGAAATTAAAAATCTAGATAAATTAAAAAACTTGATAAGATTAAACTTAGCATTCAATCAAATTACTGGAATTAATGGATTGGCAACTCTTAATAACCTAGAAATGATTGACTTGAGAGGAAATCCAATATACAGTAAAGAAATTACAATTAGTAACAAAAGAACGAGAGTAAAATTTCTAGATGCTAAAGATCTCGTTCACTACTGCCAAACAATCCCTGTAAAAAAGTGATATAATTTACTTATGGATAATATGTAGATATCACCTTCATATATACCTTCGGACGTGAAATCCATCTTTCACGAAGACCTTCTCATCACAACTTAATTAAAAAAATAATCTTAGAAATAGTAAAAACAATTTATCGTGCGTTTAACAAGTATTCATTTGGTCAAAAAAAAGAACCCTCCCCTTGGATGACCTTTTTTTTGTCAAGAATTTATAAAGATGCGACTAATGTCGATTCAAAAATAATCAATTTTGCTCAAAATATCGATGCCAATAGCCTCAAAGGTTCAAAAGGTGGCGCTAAATACAGAAAAACCAAGTAATTGTTTTATGTACAATTTTAAGACTTCTAAAGCTTATTTTTTTTAATTATAGAGAGAAACCTCTAGTACTATATAGGATATGTTTCATATAAATATATCATTTTAGAAGATTACCTTTTACTATAGTAATACCTACAGTATATACAATATACAGCTAAAGATTTTTAAATTATAAAATCGAAAATCAATTAACAGATGTATAGTATACATGTAGGGTTTCAAAATAAATTCATTTAAATCTTTATTGAATAATTAGCTAACAAAATCATTTGATTCATATGAATCCCCATTACAAAAGAAAAGGGAGATATTATAAGATTTCCTATTCAAAATGTATAGTTATTATCTTCTCTTTATTAATTATCTTATTTGCTGGATTTTGGATTGACAATATTCCAAATAATAAATCTAAAATAAATGAACAATTAACTCTTCATAGCTTAAATAATAATCCCCTACTAAATCCAATTCAACCATCGATTCAAGCCACAAATGTGTGTATTACAGAAGTCTCATATAAAGGAAGTCCAGATTGGGTGGAGATATATAATCCAACAAATAATCAAGTTAATCTTTCAGGTTGGCGTTTAGAAGATGGTGGCGATGGTGGCTTAGGCTATGATTTACCAAATATTAATCTATCAGCAGGAGAAGTCGTAACATTTGGACATGCTAGTGCTGATGAAATCTTAAATTATACTCATTCCGATTTCTGGAATGCATTGACTAATGATGATGAAGTAATTCTTAGAGATGATGGGGGTAATATTCACGATGTAGTGATATGGGGTTCCGGATCTAATATAGATCTGACCTATCCCGCATGGTTTTGGAATAGCAGTGATACTGCTGATGCCCCCGACTTAGATGGCTCAATACAAAGAATTAATAAAACTCTCGGTGGGGAATTAGAAGATAGTAATACACCTAAAGATTGGGTTTTTATAAATACTCCTACTAATGGAACTCTTCTTCAATATAATCCAATCTCTCCTGAAATAGGATCAATTATAATCTCTGAAGTAATGTATGGAGGAGATGATAATGAATGGATTGAACTCTATAATAATGAAAGTGAAGATGTGAACATCGGGAATTGTAGTATCTATTCATATCAAAATGATCTAGAAATTAAAATACCTCTAAATGATATAATAAGCTCTCATGACACTTATATAATAGGAGAAATCCCTTCTGCAGATTATCAAATATCTCTCTCATTAAATAATAATGGAAATGTATTAGAATTAAAAAATGCAACGGGAAAGATTCTTGATATTGTTATATGGGGTTCTGGAAGCCCAAACTTTACGGCTGGAGCGGGAACGGGATGGGATGACACATTAAATGCAACGGGTAATTTACCTGAGAATCAGAGTATCTTTCGATATCATTTGACACAGAACGTCTTGAGTGATACTAATAGTAGTGCCGATTGGTATAATACTTCACAACCCACAGTAAATGGTTTTTATGAGTTATCTGCTGGAGATGTTATTTTCAGCGAAATAGCTATGGATACAGGTACTTCGGGAGATCCTGAATTCATTGAACTTTATAATACTTTATTTTGGCCAGTTACCTTAGATGGGATGGAGATTTGGGATTATGGATATAATGAAGGGAGTGGTACAGATGAAGTAATATTTAAAGGTAGTCTCATAATACCCGCCAGAGATGTGTTTACTGTTGGAGATTCTGGAGGGGGCTTTAATTATACAGATCCTGATGATATTGAACTAACCAATGGTTACGAGGATTTAGTATTGTATCGGGATTCAACTCGCTCCTATGAATTAGATGTTATTATCTATGGAGATGATTTCTCTAATGAATACCCGTGGGGACCTGGTTCGGGATGGATTGGTCCGAATAATGCTACAGATCCCGCCAATGATTTAAGTCTACATAGAATTATGACTTTTGATGGAGAATTGCAAGATACAGATACATCAGCAGATTGGATCGAAGATACAATAAGTAATGGAACTCTTCCCTCTTATCTTAGTGGAAATATTCCCGGTTATTTTATAACAAATGAAGATGCTGCTGATCCTGACAATGACGGACTTTTCAATGTTACATGGAACTCATCGACTGGAGCAACTAATTATCTTTTATACAGTTCTGATGAACAAATTACTGAACTTAACGGAACTCAAACTCTTCTTGCTGATCTCAGAGCTTCAGATTCAGCATATCAAATTTCAGCAAGCAATGGAATACATTTTTATACCATTGCTGCCTATAATGCATCAGGTTATAATTTATCCAATAGTGTTTCTGTAAATATACAAAAACCACCGGGAAGTTTTGCTTTAAGCACAGATGCCGATACCCCTATAGATACTGATGGTATTTTTAATTTAATTTGGGATACTTCAGATGAAGCAAATAATTATTCAATTTATATGCATAATGAACCCATTACACAAATTAATGATAGTGTAACTTTAATTGCCGAATATGTGGCAATTTCACCCTTTTCAATTTCAAATTATAGTGGAACCTACTATTATATAGTTGTAGCGTTCAATAACTTTGGAAATACAACCTCCAATTGTATAAATGTTACAATCATACGTCCAAAGAATATTATAATTACTGAGGTTATGTATGGAGGAAATAATAATGAGTGGATTGAAATATTTAATACTGGACCATTAGCAACTAATATTGGAAATTTTTCATTGTATTCTTATTTCAATGATTATAAGATTCTTATCCCAGAAAATATAATTCTTAATCCATATGAGACATATGTAATTGGGGAGGATTTAGCAGCAGTAAATGATTCCGAAAGTCTTGAGTTAAATGATGTAGGAGATGTTCTCATATTAAATGATACTTTGGTTAATAATTTAGATGTTTTAGTCTGGGGAAGTGGAAGCTCAAGCTTTTTACCTGGAGTAGGAAGTGGATGGGAAGGGAACTCAAATGTTACAGGAGGCCTGACAGAAGGTAAAAGCATATTTAGGTATAATCTTTCGAGAACCGTATTGAGTGATACAAATAAAAGTGAAGATTGGTATGAGACCGTTAATTCGAACCCAACTCCAAACAGTTTTTATAAAATTAAATCTGGAGATATTTTGTTTAGTGAAATTGGAATGTCAGAACCTCAATATGATGAAGAATTTATTGAACTTTATAATAACCTTACATGGCCCATAACATTAGATGAAATGGTCATTTGGGATTATGGAGCAGGAACTGACGAGGTGACTTTTTCTGGAAATATATTAATTCCTGCTAAGAGTACTTTTACTGTTGGGGATGCTCCTGGACCGGGTGGAAATCCTTATAACTATACAGTTGAGATCTCTTTATCAAATGATTATGAGGATCTGGTTTTATATTATAACATAGCACGTACAATTGAATTAGATGTTATAATATATGGAAATGATATATCAAATACATATCCTACTGGAGCTGGAACTGGATGGGTAGGTTCTGAGGGAGCAACAGGAGGGCTATCCTCAGGTACGAGTTTGCAAAGAATTAATGGTTCCGATTTTCTTCTAATTGATACTAACTCTAGCTCGGATTGGCAGTCTGGGATTATATCTCCCAATTCTATTCCCGATTACACACCCCCAGCAGTCGCAAGCTCTGTGTTAATTACAGAAGTGATGATAAATCCTGAGGGAAGTGAACATGAGTATGAATATATTGAGATTTATAATACTCTTGATGAAGAAATTGATATTGGGGCATGGTCTTTATGGGATTCTGATGATTGGGAAGAGGGAGAAGCAGAGATTACGTTACCTGCTGGAATCGTTCTACCATCTCATAGTTATTTCTTATTTGCAGATAATGCAACTGCAATTCAAAATGCTTATGGATTTGAAGGTCTTAATTACACTCAAAATATGTTATGGTTAACAAATGGGGATCCAAATGACATTATCTTAGCAGACACCTATAAAAATATAATCGATAGAGTGGCTTATAGAACATCATCATCCGAGTATTTCTGGGATCCGTTATTTCCTGACCCCTCATGGAAAAATTATGATAGAGGTGTATATAGTGGTCATGAAGATAATACATTAGCAAGATTATATGATCCCTATAATGGCAATAGGTATATTGATGATACCAATTCCAGTAAAGATTGGAGATATGATGTTCCTCCAACCCCAGGAAATCATACGAATAATGCGTATTTCTTATCAACTCCTTTTGTTGAAAATGCAAGTATAATCACATTTACTTCTCCAGATAATTCGTATGCTGCAATTACACATTTGTTCAGAGCAGCAGAATCTACCATTGACCTTTGTATATATCAGTTTACCTCATGGTGGCTTTTACAAGAATTAAACAACTCCATGAATAGAGGGGTGCAAGTGAGACTATTACTGGAGAATTATTTCCCGGGAGCATCCGTCAGCAGTGGTGGCACAGATGAGGCATATGAACAAGTATATGTGGCAGAACAAGTTGATGCTCATGAAAATGGTACAGCTCGATGGGAAAATAAAGGCTGGAGATTTACCCATTCGAAGTATTTTATTATAGATGGGGAGACTGTGGTAATCTCTACAGAAAATTTTAAATTTACGGGTATCCCCAAGGATCCTTCCGCAGGAAACAGAGGGTGGGGTATTGCCGTTAATAACACAAATATTGCTCAACAATATGAAAAAGTGTTTAATTTAGATTGGAGTGAATCTGTCGCTCTTAATGATATCTCTCTTGTGGATGGAGAAGAACACGAGAATAAAGAGATTTTGGAGGGATCGTATGACTCTCCTGTGGGAGCAGAGACATTTCAAAATTATACAATAAAAAATGCCCAAATCCAAACCCTGGTTGGTCCAGATGAGACGATTGATGTTCTGGTGGAACTCATTAATAGTGCAACAGAATCTATTTGTTGTGAAGTATTTTATTTATATCCGACATGGGATGATTATTATGGTGGAAAAAATAATAATCCATTTCTACGTGCGCTCATAGATGCTTCTTATAGAGGAGTGAATGTGCAAGTAATTTTAGACTCAACCGATTATAATCTCTTGGGGGATAATAACAATGATGAGGCCTTTGCCATTCTTAAAGCTGCTGGAATTAATGTAGTCTATTCTAATAATGTAGATGGGATTGAAAAATTCCATGTGAAAGCATTGGTAGTAGATAGAGAGGCTGTAATGATTTCTTCTCTTAACTGGAATGAGAATTCTGCAACAAATAACCGAGAAATAGGAATTATTGTTAACTCAACTGATGTTGCAGGATATTATCTCACAATATTCAATTATGACTGGCAAGAGTACTCTTCAGGAGGGTTAATAGGTTTTGAACAATTTATAAATGAATTCCTAGAGCTTGGTTTTATTGCAAGCTTCCTTGAAGTTCCCCAAAGTCATTTTTGGGTCTTTTGGTTACCTATTGCTTCAGCTTTATACTTTGGGATACTAATAGCGGGATACGTGGTAAGAAATCAGAAAGAAAAGAGAAAAAGAAGAGATGAATTGAAACGAATAAAACAATTAGAGAAAACACAAAAACCAAAGGAAGAAATACCAATTCAAAAAATACCCCTCAAAATAGAACCAATAAGAACCAGAATTAATGAATTTTATGGAGATGAGGTCAATATTTACCATTTAACTCCTAAAGGAGAAGCATATGATAAATTTAAGCCAAGCGGATTTATCAAGCAATATATACGCGTCAATAATGATCTAATTCGAGTTGGGGAATTATTGAGACCCCTTTCGCGGATATTAGTCTTAAAATATGCTCTTGAGGATTACCTCATAGTTGAAGGAAAATTAGAATTACAATTTAACTTATTTGATGAATCTTTAAAAAGTAAAATTCAGCAATTAGAAGAAAAAATAAAAAAGATGAATGATGAAGAAAAAACGCCTTTAGATGATTTAATAGCAGAACTTCAATCGAAAATTAATCAACAAAAATCTTATATTTCGAAATTAGAAGAAAAGGAGTAATAAAAAAGTTATAATATAAAAAAGAGGCAAATGGTCATCATAATCATATGCAACTATAATTATTATAAAAAATGAAGTGATAGATGAATAATAAAACCATTCAAAAAGGAGAAATAGAGGTGGAGACCACCAATTGTCCCTCTTGTGGGAAAATGGTTCCAAAAAAGGAGTATTGTGAAATTTGTGGTGCTACATTCCAACCCAAGAAACGAATCAAAACGAAAGCGATATTTATTTTTATCCTTATTATCGCAGCAATAGGAATTAGTATGTTAATATATGGATATGTGGTAGGCAATAGAATAACTCCAATTGCAAATATTACGACAGACATGGAGGGTCAAAGAAAGAGAATACAAGGAACAGTAATAGGAATTGACTATTGGGATACATATGAAAGAACCACTTTCTTTATAATGGGGGAGACGGGATTTATAGAAGTATCAGGATGGGCCGAATTTACTACGGATTTAAAGTTAAGTGGCTATCCGGGGATCGGGGATAAAATTATTGTTGAAGGTGAAGTGAGTGTATATTTAGGACAAGTTTCATTAGAAGTGGAAAATGTGGATAATATGTTAATAGAGCCCCAAATACCAATTCCAGTAAATATAGAAAATATTGGATTGGCTCTTTATGGAACAAAAGTGATCATTCAAGGAAATATTACCGAAGTTAATGAATATGATTGGGGAAGCATTCTAACTATTGAAGATGCTACTGATGAGATTGAATTTGAAATAACTACAAATCGCATTGCTTTTACTGACGGAAGAGCACAAATTCCTAAGGAAAATGAAACCATTATACTAATGGGAATGGTTTCACATTATCGCTTTGAGCCTCAAATTATTCCTTCATATTTAATATATAATACAATATAAGAACCCATAGAATTTGTGAAACTCATGTCTGAAGATCAAAAGAATAAATATATGGTAAGCTTACAGAAAGAATCGCAATCAGAAGCTAACAAAAATAAAGGTAAACCCGGATTTTGTCCTAATTGTGGTGCCTATGTTGGGGCTTTTACGCGCTGCTCAGTTTGCCGTGCTAAAATGCCTCACTCCACCAAATTAAAGATTATTCAAATTGCCTCGATTCTGGGCGTTATTTTTGGATTAGTGATGATTGGTATTTATGCCCAACAAGATCCTGCTCCGAACGTATCAATTGCTGATATAGGAAGAACATATTCAAATGCCAATATTTCTATCGAGGGAAAAATTACTGATGTTGGTTTTTACCAAGCCGATGATTTTTCTTGGCGTATGCTAATCTTGACCGTTTCCGATGTAGTGGGGTGGGGCTCAATTGAAGTAAAAATATTTACTGAAACGGTGGATGAATTAATCCAAACCAGAAATATTCCAGTTGTTGGTGATTATTGTGAGATTAGAGGAAGCATATATATAAAGGGAAGTGATATGTATCTTAATTTAGAGTCAAGTTCATACCTCAAACTATACCGTATTACGGAATTTCCAACAAATGGAGAACCAATAAACGCTATTGAGTTCTATGATGTGTATGAAGAACATATCGGTGAGCGTGTGTATGTGAATGGGACTGTTGAATATGTCAATTCAGAATATTTCTTCTTTTATATCAATACCAATCATACAAATGATTTACGTGTCTCAATCTCAGATTATGTGAGGTTGTTTAGCCCGTGGATTTCTCTTAATGTTATTGCTGGAGAAATCGTAGAGGTAAAAGGAACACTCGGAGAATATGCTGAAGGGATTCCCGAAATATTACCAAGTTCAGAAAATGATATAAAAATTGTAGGATGGGAGGATTAAATAGAATGATAACTATTGAACTTATCTTGATGGTTTTTTTCATTAGTTTTATTGGCGTTACAATTGCAATAATTGTTTCATTAATTCCGGGACTTCATATCTATTCAATCCTCGGATTTATTGTGCTTATCCTCCTTGAGATTTCCTTTGAAGAATTACTCTTTTCTGTATTCGTAATATCTACACTAATTGGATATTGTCTGGGCTCTAGCATATCTGCAACGTATTTTCAAACACCAGATGATTCTAGCATATTCATGGTTTTTCCAAGCCAAAAGTATATGGAAGAGGGGAGAGGATATGAAGCGGTTTATTTATCTGGATTGGGCGCAATAGGAGGTACATTAACTGCAAGTCTTCTTGTTATCTTTTTAGGTAATTACTTGATAATACTCGTTGACTTACTCGTCGCTCATAGTTTCTGGATAATCGCTACCGCAATGGTATTTGTGTGGATGTCAGAATGGCCCAAGGATCCCGCTCGGCAAAAAACGCGACTTGGAAAATTAGCTGGCTCATGGCTTCAGCTTTTAATGGGATTATTTGTAATTATTACATCAGGTATTTTAGGAATATATCTGTTTTTTGGGAGTTTAGTTCCACCAGAGAGATCCTTCCAAGGACTTGCTGCTGCTTTTGTTGGATTATTTGCCTTTCCTTCATTATTACAAAATTTAGTCACAGGAAAAAAAGATTTACCAAAACAAAATATTGCAAAGTCAATAGAATTTGGAAGAACTGAACTCATTCAAGGAATTGGAGGTGGATTAATTGGTGGTGCGCTGGGAATGTTAATACCTTCTGTGACCGCAGGCATAGGAAACACCTTCTCTCGACATGCCGTTGCTCAATCTGGAGATAAATCATTTATGTTTAGCCAAGGATTTTCTCGGGCAATTTATTATATTGGTGCCGTCTTATTACTATTCATTCCTGGAACTGCAATCAGAAGAGGGGGAGCGGCATTATTTATAACACTTTTTTATGTACCAGAAACTCAAGCAGATTTATTGATTACAGCTTCAGCAGCATTAATTGCCGCCTTTGTAGGGTGGCTTTTATTTATTTTAATTACCAAAGGAGTCACTAAAATTATTCATCGCATAAATACACGGTATATTTCCCTATTTGGTGCAGTAGTTATGCTGATTCTCACTTATATTATGTTGGGCTGGTCGGGATTAGTAATATTAGCAGTTTCAACAGGAATAGGTGTAATCACAATTGTATTTAATACTCGAAGAATTCATTGCATAGGAGTTATTACCATTCCAATGATGATATCGATGGGGGGATTAACGATGGGAGCGATGTCATTATTTGGGATTGCCTAATATAAAGAATAAAATAATACATCGTTTAAAAAATAAAGGAAATCAACCAGAATAATTATAAAATAAAGTTAAGCTTTAATGACTAAAAGTTAGAAAAAATATTAAATCTAAATAAAAATAATTAAAAATAGTATTAATACCATAAAAATATTAAAGAATTATAAAAGGTAAAAAATATGAAAGGATTAACCCATTTTATGACAGGAGTATGCGTTGCTACCTTCTTTCCGCTAACTATAACTGCTGTATATGACCCTGACTTAATTCTGCTTTCGCTATTAATCCCCTTGGGCGGGGTATTTGGATATCTACCCGATTTCTTGGATTTCAAATTTACCCGTTACCTTGAACGAGCAGATTATACTGTCGATCCCGGATATCATGAATTAGATCCATGGAAAGTCGCCAAAACTATTGCACAATCTATTAATGACGCATATACCAGTGAAAAACCTGTAAGGTTAAAACTTGAGACTCTTCGCTTACCAAATGGAATGTGGAGAAGATATTCAGTATTATTTAAAGAGGCGGAACGGCAAGTTCAAGTAAAAATCGGCCCCTTAATATCCACAGGCCTTGAAGTCAAACCCGGTTCAGAACCTAAGGAAGAGAAAGTGGCTGTGGTGAAATATAAACCTAAATTAAATTATTCCTATGAGAGCGTGACCAATGTAGATATCTGGGACGGTCCTACCTTCCAATTTCGACGGGAAGGAACTGAAATCTACGTAGATTTCATCCAATGGCATCGAAGATGGTCACATTCATTAACAATTGGAGTGGTTTTCGGCTTTCTCATTGCTTTAATTGCGGCATTCTTTTATCTTGCTTCCGGAGTATTTTTAAGTGACTTTGATATTCTCATGATCATCGGAGTAATCGTCGGAGGCGTTTGGGGGCATGTACTTGTCGACCAACTCGGGTGGTTAGGATCAAATTTATTATGGCCAATTACGGCAAAAAGAAAAACAGGAATGGGCTTAACACGGTCAATGGACCCCATTGCCAATTTTATTACCACTTATTTATTGACTATTTTAATAGTGTGGAATATTAATCGATTTTCTCCAACACCAGCGATTCCATTGAGCGACACACTGTTCTTCCTTGTCTTAGTAATTCTACCAATTTCATTGGTAATAGCAGGTGCTTATATTTGGGAAAAAAACTTTGCTGTAGAAAAAGAAGCAGTAAAAGAAAAGTCTAGAGATGAAGAGGAATTAGATGAAATTGTAAGAGAAATTGCAGAATATTAACCACAATTCTATGGGCATAAATAACCATTCTCAATAGGTGGTCTCTTTCCATTAGAACTTGTGTAAGGCTCTCTTTTTTTTCAGACTTCTTCTTTAACTATTTTTAATTTTTTGCAAGTGTCTATTAAATTATATCTTCAACAACATAATTAAGAACTATTTTTTAATGGGATAATAAGCTTTTTAAATATATCTATGAAAAAGAGCTTATCTAGTCCAAAAAATTAAAAACTATTCCCCTCTATTAGATCTAAAAGATTGGTTTAGTAACAATTAAAAAACGCGATGATTTATGAATAACAATCTTCTTAAAGGTACAAGAGTCTATTTATCAGGACCAATGGATTTCGTTGGCTCACGCATCATAGAGAAGTTTTTGGGATGGAGGTCTATTCTCTCACCCATTTTGAAAGCCTTAGAAATTACGGTCTTGGATCCCTGGAATAAGCCCGAAGTAAAAGGACATAAAAATTACGGACAAGAAGGGATTATTCATTCCAAGCAGGAATATGAAAAAGATTTTTGGACAAATAATGAGACCAGAGCGCGCTTTGAAACTGAATTTTGGGAAACGGTGCATATCGATTTACGTATGGTTGATTTATCCGATTTTCTTATCACCTTTGTACCTACAAATATTTATAGCGTAGGCACTGTACACGAAGTAGTTACCGCACGACTTCAGCTTAAACCTGTATTGATGATTAGTCCTCCCATTAAATATGAATTCTTTCCAGAAATACATTGTTTACCCGAAGAAACCAAAAAGATCCTTAAATTTTACGGATTGAAGCAAAATCCTAAAGGAATCCCTTCACAATGGTATGGGAATATTGTAGGGGGACACTATCTCTTTGATGGTTTTGGTTTTGAGGATTTACAATTTAAATCTCCCACCTTTTATCAAGATTTAATTCATAAAATTATCGAAAATAACAAACCTCAAGAGACGAATAAAGAAGATTATACTCTCTGGAAAAAAGTAAAGGACTGGGTAGAACATTATAAGCCTCTTCAACAATTAAAAGGGAGTATTTTAGATCACATCAAATTTAAGAATTCCGAGGAATCTTTGTTAAGAAAAGAATTGGAAGCTCCAAATGAAAAAAAACGCCGGTATTTCTGGTATAACTCCCCCTATAAATCAATGCGACCAATGCTCTATCAGTTATTCAAGATAGCAAGCGGATATATTCCTCCACGACTTCAAGTTGTAAGCCATCTTGATGAAAATGGAGATTTACAGTATAATAGTATAGAAGTGGTGGATGATAGCTGGCTGTTAATGTCTCACGAAGATCTCTAAAGTGTCCTTGTTATTATTTTAGACATAACTTCTACAATCTTAAAAATGTCGTATGTAGAGCCTTTCATTCGTTCTGTCTCGTTTATAACCGATTTTTTTTAAATATGTTTTATGGATTCCGTTATCTGTATATGTAATAAAGCAATCATAACCCTTATTTAAATATTTCTCCATCTCTTTTCGATATACAAATTCGGCATTTTTGAAATCTCTGTATTTTGGGATAATATAATCAATTAAAACTTCAATTTGTGTGTTATTTATCGCTTTTGATGCAAACAGCCCTACTGGGACCATATCTCTGCATATAATTGCTATTTCGGCATTCTCCATAACTTTAATACTGAAGCTGGGAAAGAATTTTATAATATCCTCATAGTAATACCTTATAAATGAAGTTAAAAAAGGAGAATTGTTGTCTTGTAATGAAATCATTGAAAAAAGCTCTTCTTTCGTTAATAAAGTGTATACATAATAGAGATCTACTATGCAAATTATCAAATTGACAATAAAAATGGGATATGTCATAAGAATTAAACTATATGTCATAAAAAAGAGCGCACCTAGCATATTGATAATCCGTAATTTCAAAATATTTTTCATCATTAAAGAAATCGCCACGAATATTGAACCAACATATCCAATTATCTCAATCCAAAGCATACTAACTCCAATTTCATTTATTCATTCATATGATATAAATATAAGATGATTCTCATCATCCTTTTATTAAACGTAAAACTCTCTAATTCTAATCTATGAGTAATATTATCAAATACTAATTTACTAATTATTTTTATTTTATATTCATTATTATTGTTTTTAAACCCTTTTAGAGAGCATTTTTAATTTAATATGACTTACCCTTATTATTATGGCAAGTTTTGATTTGAGTATAGATGAATTGGCAAAATTTTTTGACCATACTAATTTACACGCAGATGCCCGCGAGGACGATATTATAGAGTTATGTAATGAAGCAAAAAAAAATAATTTCCACTCGGTCTGTGTGAATCCTTTTTACATACCTCTTGCAACTGCTCAGCTAAACACTTCAGATGTGAAGGTGTGCACTGTTATAGGTTTTCCTTTAGGTGCTACACCTTCAGAAGTTAAAGCCTTTGAAACGGAAACTGCAATCAAGTTAGGTGCCGAGGAGATCGATATGGTTCTAAATGTGGGGGCTATGAAAAGTAGAAAATATGATGTAGTTGAAGAAGATATTAAAGCCGTAGTAACTGTTGCAGATGGAACTCTTGTTAAGGTAATTCTAGAAACATGCTACTTAAATGATAAAGAAATACAAAAAGCGTGCACACTTTCGGAATCGGTCAACGCTGATTTTATTAAAACCAGCACTGGATTTGGTCTCGAAGGGGCAAATATAGAGCATATCCGATTAATAAAAGAAACCGTTGGAGAACGAATGGGTATAAAAGCTTCTGGGGGCATATCTGATTATCAAACTACACTTGCAATGATTGAAGCGGGTGCTACGAGAATAGGAGCAAGCAAAAGCGTGAAAATCATAAATGAATATAAAAAAAAGTTCTAATCTTATCTGCTTAAGATAAAATTCGACACTCGATTAATAAGAATTAATCAATAATTTGAATATAACATAAATAGCCATACATCTTATTGCTTGAAATTGGAAGGGGTAAGGGGAATTGAACCCCCATCAATCGCTTAGAGGGCGAGTGTCCTCTCCTTTGGACGATACCCCCATGAAACTAATAAAAACCTTATTGCTTGAAATGGAAGGGGTAAAGGGAATTGAACCCCTATTAATCGCTTCGAAGGCGAGTGTCTTAATCCGTTAGACCATACCCCTATGTTATCCATATTAATTACCATTTTCAATCCTTTTTTCCAAATCAATAAAATTTCATTCATTTTTTTATTACTTTCTTTAGAGGGTTTGGGGGGACTCGAACCCCCGGAAACACGGATTAAGGGTCCGGTACCTTAGCCGCTAGGAAACAAACCCTCAGATCTTATTTTTCTTCGATATAATAGGGGTAAGGAGATTTGAACTCCTGACTTTCGGCGCATGAGACCAATACTCTCTCCCAGGCTGAGTTATACCCCTTTTCCATCTTATTTCATAACGTGTAAATATCGAATTGATTTCCATTGATTTTAGCTTTTCAAGTCTTTGTTTTTCTACATTTTCACCTCATATGTTTCAATTATTTTTTAAACTCATAATAAGGGTTTGGGGGGACTCGAACCCCCGAAAATTCACGGATTAAAAGGCCGGTGCCTTAGCCGCTAGGCAACAAACCCTCTACTTTTTTAATGTATTCATTTAAAATCATTGGTAGGGGCAAGAAGAGTCGAACTTCTGACAGTCAGTTTATCGGACTGATACTCTACCTAGCTGAGTTATGCCCCCTTGCAATGATAGTTAAGGAAAAAAATCCTTAACTACGGTTTTTTCTTTTGGTGTAAAATAGGAGCGAGAAGATTTGAACTTCTGTACACAGCTTATAAGACTGCTACTCTCCCTAGTTAAGTTACGCTCCCTTTCTATTACCTGAGCTGGCATTATAAGGATTAATTTCCTTTCATTATAGGGATTCCAATGATACTTTATAATATTTGTTTTTTATTGTTTTGTTCCTCCTAGTTTATCTATATTAATTATATGAAAAATGGAGCCCTCGGGGAGATTCGAACTCCCACCGTCAGATTAACAGTCTACAATGCTACCTATTAACACTACAAGGGCATGCTTGAATCTTCAATAGAATTTATCATTCTTCACATAACACATCTTCTTTTATTGAAAAAGTGGTAAAGAAATATAGTAGGTGTTATAGGTCGGTAACAGAAAATAAGAAGGCATAGATTTCAGTGATATTCAAGAAGGGTGCAGATAAATGAATTAGAGTATCCTATTTGCAATTAGAATATTTCTTTTTCTATTAATCCGTTTCCGCATAATAATCCTGAACATCATACTAAAAATATATGAATCTTTATATTTAAATATATCGTTGGGGGAATCTTGTGGGATCTTACTAGCAATAGATTTGCATAATACAGAAATCTTATCTTAGTGGGGGATGTGGGATTTGAACCCACAATTCTCGCTGAGAGTGCGAGTGCCCGTCCATTTGGGCCTAGCCCCCCATTGTTAATATCCTTTAGTAAATAATTTGGATAGGAGAATAAATATCATTCCATCCTTCTATAAAATTTTTAACACAATATTAGAGAATCGTAGAACGTAATACAGATAAAAGCAAATATTAGCAGGTAGTATTAATAGATAAAAACAAGGTTTTTTCGGCGATATTCAAGAAGGAATGTGTATGAATGCAGTTATTTCCTAAGCCTAAAATTGATTGTGATCTTTTTTTTTCTGATACACATAGTACGGGTCATAATCTTGAACATCATTGCAAAAATATATGATTCATCTGTTTTAAATCTATTGTTGGGGGAATTTTGTGGGATATTTTTTAGTTCAAGATTTGAGGCTTTCTTTAATACTTCAGATACAATAACTCTTACCTTATTTTTTAGATTATAGAAGATTCTTGTATTTTCAAATAAAAGTAATGCATCAGCATTTTAGATTCTATAGTCTATAATGAGAATCCTTTTAAAAATAAAATGAGTATACTAAGGTAGAGCGATTGAAAATTGATGTGAAGAAATTTGAAATTAACAATAAATTCTGAAGTAAAATTAAATAATGGTGTTCTGATGCCTCGCTTAGGCTTTGGTACCTGGAAACTAAAAGGAAAAGATGCCTATAACCCTGTTAGATGGGCATTAGAAGAGGGATATCGATTAATCGATACTGCAACATTCTATGAAAATGAAACACAAGTTGGAAAAGCAATTCACGACAGTAAAATTCCCCGAAAAAACTTGTTTATCACAACAAAGGTTTGGGACTCTGATCTGGGCGAAAAAACCAAGAAAGCCTTTAAGAAGAGTCTCAATAAACTTAATATGAATTATATTGATTTATATTTAATTCATTGGCCACGTAGACTTCGAAATGAATCATGGAAAGTAATGGAGGAACTTTATCGTGAAGACAAAATAAAAGCAATCGGAGTTGCTAATTTTGCTGTTAAACATTTAAGAGAATTATTAAACAACTTTGACATAACTCCTGCTGTAAATCAATTTGAATTGCATCCCTTTTTATTCAATCAAGAAGAAGAATTAATACAATATTGTAAATCCCATAAGATTCAAGTGGAAGCATATAGTCCGCTCACTCATGGCAAACGATTGAATAATCCTACTATTAAATCAATCGCGGATAAGTATAATAAGACTACTGCTCAAATTTTACTTCGCTGGGCTTTGCAACATAATTTTATAGTTATTCCTAAATCAAGCAACAGAGATCATATCCAAGAAAACGCAGATATTTTTGATTTCGAAATTGCTGATATAGATATGAAAGAAATCGACTCTATTAATGAGAAATTTAGATTGTTATCCAATACCAGCACTTGGAACTAAACTATACCTAATTATAAATAGCATCATATATGTTTCAATTACTATGTTTTAAATAAAACAAAGATGGACTCTAATACAATGAATGAAAACAATGGTTTTACTTATGAGCTCAATAATGGGATCAAAATCCCATCCATTGGATTTGGTACATGGGCTCTAAATGGAAAGACTGCACAAAAAGCAGTCAAATGGGCATTGAAGGCAGGATATAGATTAATCGATACTGCTTCAATGTATGGGAATGAGGTTGAAATAGGCAAAGCAATAAAAGAAAGTAGCATTAAAAGAGAGGAACTGTTCATAACGACAAAAATATGGGATAGTGAACAAGGATATGAGAATACATTTAAAGCTTTTGAGAGGAGTTTAGCTAGGCTTCAAGTAGACTATATTGATTTATATTTAATCCATTGGCCAAGGACTAAACGGTTGGAAACCTGGAGGGCAATGGAAGAATTGTATAAACAAGATAATAAAGTAGTAAGAGCGATTGGTGTTAGTAATTTCACCATAGATCATCTCAATGAATTATTAAGAAACAGCACAATTAAACCTGTTATTAATCAGGTTGAATTTAGCCCATTTCTGTATCAAAAAGATTTATTGTCATATTGTAACATACATGAAATAAAAGTAGAAGCGTATGCGCCTTTAACAAGGACCGAAAAATTTGATAATGCTACATTGCAAGAAATCAGTAAAAAATATGGTAAAACTGTCCCTCAAATCCTTATTCGGTGGGGTTTAGAGCACGGGCTAGTTGAAATCCCAAAATCGAGCAACAAAGAACATATTTTCGAAAATATTGATGTATTTGAATTCAGTATTGAAGACGAAGATTTAAAAGTTTTAGACTCTCTGAATCAAGATTTTCGCACAGTAAATGATCCAATCTTTTAATAAGATGGGTGTATCTATAATATGAGAAAGAGAAATTTAATG
Organism: Promethearchaeota archaeon; assembly: GCA_008080765.1. Classification (GTDB taxonomy): domain Archaea; phylum Asgardarchaeota; class Lokiarchaeia; order Sigyniarchaeales; family SOKP01; genus TEKIR-8. The sequence continues at coordinate 17,883 of SHMU01000062.1, forward strand.
AGTTCTTTATGATCTTAATACTTAACAAAAAAAATGTTAAAACTTTAGTGAAAGTTAATAATCAGAATTACTAGAAAAAACAAAATTCTTTCAGGAGGTGAAAAAAAATGGCAGAAAAAACTGCAACAACCGGATCAACATGGGAATCTGAACATGGATGGGTGATTACACTTGGTAAATGGGTATGGCTCTTTGGTCTTGCGAACGGAATCGTGTATCTCATTTGGGGTATTGTGAACGTCTTTGTACGAGCAAGTGTTCCCACGAGCCCATTTACATTCTACACGACTACAGTGCCTAGCTTGTGGTATGCAAGTCGAGGCATAGGGATATGGTACATCATTGGAGGTTCTTTTAATATTATATTTTCAATTGCAATTGTAAAGTTCAAATTTTCGAATAAAGTGAAAGACAGAGATTGGAACTTTCTTTATGAGGAACATATCTTAAAATTAGGAAGTCTTAGATTTCCGTTAATGCTTCTTTGGGGTATTCTTTTAGCTGTGTTTGGTTTTGGTTGGGGTGGACTTTTAATGTTAATTGTCGTGTTCTTCCTGCTTTTTGCAGGGCCTAGAGACTATCAATGGAAAAGTACCTAAGTATGTGGTCTTTCTTGAATCAAAATTTATTCTTTTATTTTTTTCCTTACACTATTACTCTATTTTACTTTTTAATTTAATTTCTGTGTTTCTTTTGAATTTAAATTTATTTTTGATAAAAATCAAAAATTAATTAATATAATGCATATTCTCTAATATAAAGAATATATAGATTAATTATATGTGCATGATAAGACAATTGAAAAATGAGCAGGATTTAATCAGTAGTGTGGAAGTATTAAGAGCATCTTTTCAACCTATTGCCGAAAAATTTAACTAAATAAAAAAAATGCTCCTACAAATGCTGCATTTATAAGAGAGGAGAATCTGAGAGAACTTTTATATAAGGATATAAAATTTTTTGGATTATTTGAGGGCAAAAACCAAATTGGGTTTGTCGCCTATTAAAAAGCCAGTCTCACTCTTTTTTACATGGAAAAATTAGCTGTATTACCAAAATATCGTTATAGAGGTTATGGAAAAAGATTAATGGATTATGTGTTTTCCAAAGTGAGAGCCGAAGGTGGAAAGGAGATATCCATTGGAATCATTAATAGAAATAATAGTTTGAAAGATTGGTATATCAAATATGGTTTCAAGGAATTTGCGATAAAAAATTTTGATCATCTTCCCTTTATAGTGTGCTTTTTAAAAAAAGAGGTATGATGATTTTGTTATGAATGAAAACTAGATATAATAATACCCAATGTTGTTATTGAATAAATCTAAGACATTAAAGCAAGTGCTAATAGAAAAGCCCCATAGATCTCATTTAAGGCTCCCACTCTCGATGTATCAATTAATATTTTATCTAATCCCATATAAATGGCGCCATATGCCTTCCCTCCTCCTAAATGGACCAGTGTTCTATAAATAAGATTTCCCGAAATTCCATCGGGGGCAATTATGAGATTTGCATTATTTTCCACGGCTTTTTCTATTAAAACTTCATCGTGGGAAGCCCGAATGCTGGGAAAGACGCCTTGAATTAGCTTTAAAATCTCCTTTGCATCATTAATTGTCTTATCAACTCGCTCATCTCTTCCCACATCACTTAAACGACCCCCACTTAATACACTTACTTTTGGAGTAATATCTAACGCATGCATTTGGTTTACTGCGGCTTCAATGAAATTCATTTTCGCCCGCAAATCGTTACATTCATCCACACCGACAGGACCATAGAAAAATTGATAGCCACTATTAGTTTCAAGCAATGCTAATCGATTAGTAGTTGGAACATTTAATTTTTCTTTGACTAAAGGCAGAAACACTGAAGCACTGATGGCACCTCTCACAATTGCGTTTAAAGTATCTGTCTGTAAATAATTGAATAGTTCTTTTGCAGGATTAGGTGTGTGGACCAAGTTGATTTTCTTTCGATATTTTGAATAGCTCGAATTGACTGAGATTCGGTCAATATATTCCTCCTTTCCAAAGAAATACATTTGCACATCATCATTAGTTTCAAAATGGGTTAAAAACTTTATTGCGGCGTAGAGAATCTTTTTATTTTGGAGTTCTGAATCGCCCAATCCAATGCCAATTCTTGCCGTAGAAATTTCTGTTTCTCTGGTCAGTCTATTTATAATACTCATGGTTGGATATATTTTTTCTATCGTAATTTATAAAGATATGATTATAATTAATTTATGCTTAATTAATAATTTTTATGGAGAATATTTTTTCACCATAGGATCGGCACGGAAGCCCCGTCCTTTAGGGCGGGGAGGAAGTGCCGCTAGATAGTATTAGGTGACAAGATTTAAATACTTGCGTTATCATTATCATTATAAGGTTGAGTTCTAATGAAGTTTTGTAAGACGGCACAGATACAGATCATCGGAGAAA
>SHMU01000063.1 GCA_008080765.1 Promethearchaeota archaeon
GGTCGTTCCTACATGGAGCGCTCAAGACCTTCAGTTACAGGTCATTAAAGAGGACGTCCAAGGATGTCCAGATTTTAAGTAACTGTAAGGATAATTCTCTAATATATTTTAATTTTTATCGTTTTTTTCTATGAATAAAATGTTCGCAAAATTGAATGGCTTTAAAATCTAAAAAACTTAAATCACGATAAAGAAGTCTTAGAGAAATATTATCTTAAGCAGAAAAAACGAGATCTAAAAACATTAAAAATAAAATAAAAAAAAAGGGTGTAAATTTGAGACTTATTGGTAGTCTAATGAATTATATCTCTTAAATATCTTTTTCCTGGACTGTTTTTCGGCCATTTGCTTTAGCTCGATCGATAGCGCGGTCAAGAACTTCGATAATTCTTTTATTAAGAACCTCTCCATCGACAACATCTGAACCGGTATTGCAGCCCTTCTCTTTTATATATTCTCTTATTTTCGACTTCACGTATAAAGGATCCATTGTTAAATTTATTCCTCCAACTATTTTTTAAAGATTTGATATTTTAATTATCTTTAATTGTAAAGTTTATTCGGTTCTATTTAAAGTTAGTCTTTTAATAAGGAACTAATAATCCATTAATCCCGTTATAGTAAGGTAGCGAACTCACAAATAGGATGTAACCTCGCATGACCTCGACAAAAAACAGAAAAAAGTGAAAATGAATAATTAAATCATAATTAAGAGAGAAGAAGTAGAAATGGGTTTTATATTCAGATTAGATCTCAAAGCAGAGCCATTTAATAATGTTTTCAAAGAAAATAAGGTTGTCACCGGCGTCCAGACCGAAATCTTCATCTTCCAGCATGAAATCGCTTGACCCAATGGTAATAGCTCTGCCATTATAAAACTCATTTGCCACTGCCACAGGAACTGGACCTACCTGGTCCTTAACCTCATCTCTATAATATTTGAACCGTGTTTTTCCTGATGTGGTAATAATTTCCTCTATTCCTTCTTCGATGGTGGAAAAGAATGTGCTATTGGGCATAACAATTTCTCCTACTTTTTTCGTAATAGGATGAGAGGGCAATTCATTAAACAAGAGATTGTATTTTTTAACCAGGAAATTAGTTTTTGATTCTAATACAAGACCATTCCAATAGCGTGTAACTCCTGTTATATTGTAAAGCACTCTTATAGAGCCTTGCTTCATAGGAATGTCTCTGTCACCTCCCGGGCTACTTGTTAGTAGTAAGCCTCCTCCCTCTCCTATAAATCGCTTGATTGCCTTTAATTCCTTTCTTGTAAATTTATCTTCTTCCTCATCTTCTGAATGCTGAATATCGCCAATAAAGAGAACATCATAAGATTCCAGAGAGTCAAAATCAATAGGACCCTCATTCTTTTCAATATAGTCAATCTCATAAATGTCTTCTTTTAAACTAAACTCTGGAAATTCTGCTTGTTCATTATGAGAAAGGTCTGAAATTATGCGAAACGACATTTTAATGCTTTGTTATTAAGTGTATTTTATAAAATAATATCATTTAAAAGTTAATTGATAATTTTTAATTTAATTACTACAATATTTTCTATCTGCAGATTATTTTAAAACTTTTTCCAAAAAGTTTTATAAAAATGCTATCGCAAAATTTAGAGATTGGATTAAAAAAAGAAGAAGATGAATGATTAAATAATTCAGTTATTATAATTAATTTTAATTGAAGCGGTTTGAAAATCTCTACATTACGTGTTCATTTCTGCGCCGCATGTCCCGCAAAATTTTTCTTTCCCCTCAAGAGAGGACCCACAATTCGGACATACTAATATTGTTTTTTGTGTTTCTATATTTTCTTCTGTATTCATCACTGCTTTATCCTTCTTAGAAAAGTTCTTTTTTGGGGCTTCTAAAGTAGAAAAATCCACGTCTGGTACTTTCTGCTTTGGAGTTACTTGATTTTGATTTAAGGAGGAGGAAATACGGGTATGCTGTAATGAAGCAGCTTCTACATAAATAGAACCCCAGATCTTCTGTGTCTTAATTTTATCTTTATGAGAAGGACAATAGCTTTGTAATATCACCCAAGGACCATTAAAATCAATCCGATATGCTTGAGATTCTAATCCGCATTTAAAACATCGAAAAATCCCATCCCTAATAAAATCAATAGAGAGGTTTTTATCTAAAAACGGAATTTTAAAAGCTCTCCCCCCGTGTTCGGGACATCTTTGCTTGATAACAATTTGAGAGCCATCCATTTTCACTACATAAATAGCTCCTATTTTTCCACATGTAGGGCATTTAAAGGTTTGTTGATAATCTATCGTTGACATTTTTATAAAAAAGTATAGAATAATTTTATTTTAGTTATTAATTAAAAAACAGAAGAAATTTAATTTAAATCTTTAGTGCTCCAAATTTTAAAATTTGAGGAGAGTAAATGGAGAGTAAAATGTGGTTATTTATTAATAGATATGAATTCTTTTTCAGCAGCCCCTTCTTTCTTTATTACTACATATTCAATACCATTTCCACTTGCTATATCACGAATAATTGATGAGCGCACCGCAGCAATGATTATTTTCTTTCCTTCTTCGATTGATAAATTCTCTTTATACTTTGCCTCTAAAACCCCATACGAAAAGTTTTGACCACTTCCCACAGCACAGTATTTTTCTGGGAGTAAAGACCCGTAGGCACCTATATCAATGAGTTTCGGTCCTTCCTCTTCCGTTACCCCACCAAGAATGAGCCCTACTTCATAGGGAAATAATTTATTACGATATAGAATATTGGATAAGATTTTTGCTGCTGACTTGACTAAAATCTTCTTTTCACTTTCATATTGGAATAAAGAGGTTTGTGCTCTTAATAGATCGATTAATCGCTGGGCATCCGCAACCGAACCTGCGATGGTCATCCAGAGATGATCTTGTATTTTATGTAATTTCTTGGCAGTTTTACTTGCGACAAAATATGCCATAGAGGCTCTTTTATCTGTGGCTAAAATCACCGCATCTTTACAAGTTAAGCCTACTGTGGTGGTACCCGTTTTAAAGGAGTTAACATTAGTTTTGAAGTTATTTTGCTTTTGAAATTGTGGTTCTATAGTAAATTTTGAACGTTGATTTTTTATTATTTCTTCATTCTTCATAATCACTATTTTTAAGTACTCACTCTTTTAAGAAGTTATTTATAATTATTTAAAAATGCTGATAGGAATTCAATTTCTTCTGAAAGTATGTAAAATCACTTTATATCTCATTCTATCACTTTGATTTTTCACCTTAATTTTAGAAATAATTTTTTAGTAGTAAATGATTTTTTTTACCATGGCGATTGCAAAAGTAAATGGTATTAAAATTGATTATGAAATTCAAGGAGAAGGGAATGATATTCCTCTCATCTTGGTGAGTGGCTGGGCATTAAAAAAACAAATGTGGTTGGCAGTTGCACCCCCCTTAAGCGAACACTTTAAAGTGATCACCTTTGATAATAGAGGGTGCGGAAAGTCAGATCGTCCGGAGGGTCCATATAGTTTGGATGATTATGCGGATGATATCTTGGGCTTAATGGATCATCTCAATCTGGATAAAGCAAACTTAATGGGTTATGCTTTAGGAGCCATGATCGTGATGCATTTTGCCTTAAAATATGTCGATCATGTCGATAAATTAATATTATTGAATACGGTTGCGAAATATGATACAGATGATTTGGTTTTGGACGGAATTAAGATAAACAGCAAAGCATTAGATTTTCAGCAAAATGCTCCCAAGAAATACTTCATGAAAAGTGCAAAGATGGCTTTTCATCGTGGCTTTATAAAAGAATTAGAGGAAAATCCCGATAAGAAATTCCACAATCTCTGGACGGTTGATGAGTGGGTTAAAGAATATAATATTGATGCTCAAACTCCACAAGATGTGGAAAATCAAGGGAAAGCGATGTTAGGTTTGAATTTATTGGAGGACTTGGATAAAATATCGGCAGAAACGTTGATTATTGCGGGTTCAAATAATAAAATTCATCCAAAAACAGCTATGGAAGCGATGCATGAAAAAATTCCTAATAGCACGATTGAAGTGTTAAAAAGAGCTGGCGACATGACATATTTATCCAGAGCACCAGAAATCAATCAATTAGTTATTGATTTCTTAAAATAAATATTCCTTATTTCAACTATTTTTCTTTCTTATTATCATTTTTTTTGATTTGTTCTAATTTTTGAGAAGCAATAATGAGTTTAAATCTTAAAAGCGTACATTTTTAAAATAATGAAACATGATATTTTTAGAGGTTCAATATAATACTAGAGAGATTTCTCTATTAACAAACGAAAAAAGGATGATAAATGAACTCAAATATTAATCTTCCAAAGGATGAGATAAGCGTTGCTGCATATTATGTGTGGCAACAAAATAAAGATTATAGCACATTATGTTGGGAACTTGCGGAGCGTCAAATGTTTTTAGAACAAGGCTTTGCAATACCTTCGCAAACTATAATCAGTAAAAGAGCAGAAAAAATATTTGATATTCGCCCACCCTATGATGTGCTCTGCTGGCTAATAGGAGAATTAAATCTTTTTATTGATAAAATGAATACCCAAAAAACACAAATAACACAATTACCCAAATAATCCCGCAATTATCTTTAAATAATACTTTATTCGAAAGAAATATCAATCCCATGATCAATTGCATACTGCTTTGCGTCTTTCTTGCTCGCAAATCGTTTAATAACATCATATTCTCCGTATATTCTCCTGCATCCTACATATACTTCTGTCATAGGACGTGCGACATTTCCTGGTTTTAAATAAACCTTTATTAAACAAAAATCTATATTTTTGATTGCTTCACGACATTTTTCACACCATTTTGGACCCCTTGCGCAGTGGATCTCCGGCATTTTTTTAATAATCTTAATTGACTCCATTTTAGCTATAGATTAATTATTATTAAGCGAAATTTTTTATGTCTTAAAATTAAGAACTCAATATGGAATATATTATTTACCATCGAGAAAGATTTGAAGTCCAAGATGGTTTATTAGACTTGTCAGGAAAGGGAATAACCAATATTAAGGAGATTGAGGGATTAGACCATTTAGAAAACTTAATAAGTTTAGATTTGAGTTTTAATGAAATAAAAGGAATAGAAGAATTGGAGCCACTTATAAACTTGGAATATTTAGATCTTACCTCAAATCAAATCACCTACTTGACGGGGCTAAATCAATTGCACAACTTAAGAAGATTATATATAAATGATAATCAACTTACAACAATTGAAAATATCGAATCTCTAAATAAATTAGAATATTTGGAATTGGACCAAAATCAAGTTTCCTCTATTTCAGGACTGAATACTCTCAAAAATTTACAGCTTTTGAAATTAAATGAAAATAATATCACAAAAATAGAAAATTTAGAGAATAACCGACACTTAATAAAATTATATCTTTCAAAAAATAGCATAACTCAACTAGAGAATTTGGAAAATTTATCTAATCTCAAAATATTAGATTTAGAAGGGAATGAGCTTCAAAATGTTGCAAATTTAGAAGATTTATATCGTTTAGAAGCACTCAATCTAAGTAAAAATAACATTTCCGCTATAAGGGGGTTAGAAGAGCAAATAAAACTAATGTTGTTGAATCTTTCCTATAATACTATTTCAAAAATTGAAGGTCTTGAGGAATGTACGGATTTGCGGATTTTGAATCTTTCCCATAATTCTATCTCTGAGATTGAAGGTTTAGACCACCTTTCAAATCTTGTAAATCTTGATCTTAGTAATAATACTATTGGGAATCTAAAAGGTCTGAAAGGGCTCGAAAAACTTAAGATTTTAAAAATAGGTAATAACAGTTTTGCAGATCATGATCTCGAACTCTTAAATATCCTTCCCGAGCTTGATATCCTCTATATTGAAAATACTACTATTTCTAATGAAAAGATCCAACATTTAAAAGAGAAATACCGTATTCATCTCTAAAAAACTCATAATGAAATCTTTCTATTAAAAGGTATATTTTCATTATTTTTTTTAGAAATATGCTCTTTTCTGTATTTATACCGTTTATTCTAATTATTACTTGGAGTATTTATGGATCAACTATTAGGATATATATTTGTACTTAATGCCGTTATCACGTGGGCTTTGGCTTCGCTAGTATACAAATTTGGGCTCGGGAAAACGGCTGTAAAAGCCAGTCTTTTGTTTAGATTGACATGTGTCTCATCATTTACATTTCTCGTTTCTTTAATTTTTGGGAATTATCATTTTCTTTTTAATGGGGCTACTGATATAGTCTTACCATATTTTGGCATGTGTTTTATCAGCGGATTCTCAGTAACTCTCGGAGATATACTCTATTTTGCCTCTCTACAAAAAATAGATTCCTCTCGTGCCTATCCATTAACCCAATTATCTTTAGTATTTGTCTATCCATTTGCATTTGTTTTTTTCGGAGAACTTATCTCTCCCTCTACATTAATCGGAGGTGTGATAATTCTTTCCAGTGTTGTTTTTTTAAGTTCAAAGGATAAACCTAAAAAAAAGTTAGATAATGAGGATTCTATTAATCATGATAATGCTAATGAAAAGGTAGAATCTAAGGAGGAGTTGCTGTTGGGGGTTCTTATGGCAATTGGAACCGCCGTGCTATGGGCTATATCTATCATTTCTTTCAATCAAGCACGGATCCTTTCCAATGAGGTTTTTTCCACTAATTTTATTAGAATATTCATTGCCACCATAATTATTGGGATTTACGGTATAGTATTTGATAAACAATTTCTTTTAGGTTTTAAAAAAGAAAGTAGAGTTAATTTGAAGTATTTTGCCTATATCGGTATTGCAGGCTCTTTATCCTTAGGGTTGGCGGATTCACTTTTTTATAAAGCTGCGCAACTGAATGGACTTGTTCTTACCTCCACAATTACTGCGAATACTCCTATGGCTCAGCAACTGCTCTCGGTTGCTTTACTAAAAGAAAAATTCCGTCCAAGATTTCTGGTTGCCGTCGCTCTTATTATTTTAGGGAATTATCTCATACTATTTCTATAATAATGGAATAAAGGATTTAAAAGAGATTTCAGTTCAACATTTAATCTATACTTTTTAAATGCGTATTGAAAATTAAATCTTAAATAGTTCAAGAAAGATATAGATTATATGAATGAAAGAATTGAGAAGAATAGATCAAAATCAAAAAATTACCTTATTTATTTAATTATTGTGCTTATGTTTGTCGAGATTCTCGATACCTATACCACAAATTTTCCCAATGTGATTCCCTCAAAAGTAATCGAAGACTTTCTCTCGGATGTTCCTAGTAATATTGGAAATAGTATTTTTTCGATAAGTATTGCAATTGCTTCAATTGGCATGTACTTCGTGTTTTTTAATCAAGTACTTGCCGACAAATTTGGCCGCAAGGTTCTTTTGGCAACAACTGTATTCGGAATGGGAATTTTCTCCTTACTTTTGATATTTTCTACGGGTATTATCCAATATACAATTTATCTTTTTTTGCTGTACCTCTTTTTCTCCTCAGATATCTGGGTTATATACATTAATGAGGAAAGTCCAGCAGATAAGCGCGGCAGATTTACCAACTTGGTGCTTGTAGGGGGTGTCACTGGCTCCATTTTACTTCCTGTATTTCGCTCCATCTTTATTACTGAAACATCCGCAAATTGGCGGGGAATGCCCCTCTTTTCGGTTCTTTTAGGAATTCCCTTAAGTATAATTATTTTTTTTACATTAAAAGAAACTTCAAAATATGAAGAATACAAGAATAAAGGAATAACCATTGAAACAAGCATACTAAAAACTAATTTAAAAACCATTTTTTCCTCTGAAAGGAAAAGGGAAGTATTCGCATTGATCATTATCACATTCTTAGTGGGCTTTAATTATATTTTTGTGTCCTTAGGTGAACAATATATTAATAGTAGCCCTAATTTAACTGAAGGAGATATTAATATCATCGTGTTAGTAATGAGTTTTGCTGTAATTCTTGGCTATATTTTTACGGGTATTTTTGCAGATAAAGTTGGTCGCAAACCATTATTTTATCTATATTCCGTTTTATTTATCATTTCAATATTTACAGTTATCTTTGGAAGTCAGTTGAAAGAATTGGCACTTATCCCTGTATGTGTGGGAGCAGCGCTCGCTAATGTATCCTACTGGGGGATTGGAGTAGTAATTCGACTGGTGATTGTTGAAATTATCCCTACTGACGCCCGAGGAACGGGAAGTGGATTAAAATCGTTAATAAGTGCATTCGGTATTACAATTGGCTTGCTTTTAAATAGTCTTATAACATATTTCTTCGGATTAGAGCTCTCATTCATTATCCTTAGCTTATTGCTCCTTATTAACATACCATTAATTTACAAATACATTAAAGAAACAAAAGGTATCGATTTAAGCCAAATTAAATGATAGATTACATGCACTTCACTTTAACTGCGCTAAAAATTCCATTAATATGAATTACTTTAAAAGATGTTATTTTTTTAATTAATCTAAACTCAGACTAAAGCGAATATTTCTTATGTGCCGCATGCTCTTATATTATGCAATGCACCCCGAAACTATTCCCTATGATCTCCTATACAAATTTATAAAATCTTGTCATTGGAATTATTTCAAGAGATATGACTTAGTAGGGCATCATGGAGCTGGATGGGGATTTGCCTATCTTCCTATCAATAAGCAAAGAATCCTAATAAAAAGAAGTTTGCATCCTAATTACCATTGTAAATGGCAAGATCTTACCAAAATAAAAACACGATTACTCCTTATCCATGCTAGAAAGACAATTTTTGGTGAAAAAAAATTAGAAAATGTACATCCAATAGATATCAGAGGGAAATATGCTCTTGTTCATAATGGGACGATTAAAATGAGCTCTTTCCCACGTTTGAAAAATAATAGACTTCAGATGATACAAAAAAATACGGATTTAGATACACGAAGATATTTATGTACTATTCTTGATAATCTAGAAACTTTAGGTGACATTAAAGACGCTATAGAAGCTACTCTACAGACTATTCACACTAATAGTGCTGCAAATGCTTTTTTGTTTAATTCTGAGGAATGTCACATTATAAAACATCAAAATACAACATTTAATGGGCGCCATACCACTTTATTTATTGAAAAAACTTCCAAAAATGTAATTATTAGCACTACTCCCTTATCAGTTAAAGCCTTAGAAATTCCAAATAAGTCATTGATCAGTATTTCTAATTCACAGAATAAAAAATGCCATATAAGCATGAACAAACTTTATGCATAACTAATACTTTCTCTACTAAACAACAACTTTAATTCCTATAAATCTTAAAGCATCAGAAAAAGGTTTCATATATATGGGATTAATTACATTTTTGTAATCTCAAGTACTCAATTAAAATATGATCAAATTAGAAATACTAGTTTTAACTAATAATTGTGTAATACCTTTTCAAAATCTTGCCTTGGAAGAAGACCTCTCATTCATCGAATTTAATAAATTATTTGCCACTCATTCTATTGCAGAACATGGATTGGGGTTTTTACTTCAAGTGTATGATGTTGAGGATTCGAATCAAGATTCACAGAAAGAATTACTTTATAAATGTGTATTTGATACGGGTAGTACCAATAAAACTTTTTTACATAATAGTGAGATCAGAGCATTGAGATTGTATGATATTCAATCCATTGTTCTTTCCCATTGGCATTATGATCATACAGGGTCTCTATATGACCTTTTAGAACGAGTAGAACAAAGAATTTTGGTGATAACGCATGAAGCTTCCAAATATGAGAGATTTTTTAAACGATCTAATTTGGTGAAAAATTCCGATTTGGCTAATAAACGAAGGGATGAGATTGCCTCATTATTAACAAGCTCTAAACTTGTAAACCAGCTTCCCATTGATGAAACCAGATTAGAAGAACTTAATGCAGAACTACTTTTAATTAAGGATTCTTATGTTCTCTTTCAGAAAGATGGTTTTAAAATTATTGTGAGTGGGGAAATACCCAGGGTCCATCCTGAAGAAAATTTTCATAACTATTTTTCTTTGCAAGGGAATTTAATTAAAAAAGATATAATTTTAGATGATAAATGTCTGATTATTGAAAATGAACAGCGTACAATTATTTTAAATGGATGTTGTCACTCTGGAATTATGAATACTATCGATTATGTAAGAAACTACACTAATAACAAACCAATCAGTCATGTTATCGGAGGCTTTCATATGGCAAGTGCAGATCCTATTCGAATATCAAAAACTATTGAGTATTTCACTACATTTAAAAAATATGATAACCAACTGTATTTATTCCCAATTCACTGCACAGGAAAGAAATTTATTGATGAAATAGAAAAAGGATCTGTTGCAAATATAAAATCCTTTGATATAAGCGTGGGAACTTTATTTAATTTTTATTTGTAAACGTGATATTGCATAAAAGTACTTGTAAAGAACCTTTTTTAATCCTTATTCTGCCTTATTTAATGTAAAATCTTTTTAAAAAAAACTTGATAATGTATAAATGAATTTAAATAATTTTCTAATTGATCATCTTTAAATAGTTTATATTTCATAATTATTTTAAAAATTTAACCAATATAGATATACAAACATAAAAGTGATTATTGAAATGCCCTTTGATGTAAGCTTTAACGAAAAAAAAAATAGATTGTATTACAATGTAGACGGTTTTATTTCAAATGATGATGTAGATGAAATATTAGAAGCAATGAATAAATTTCTAGCAGAACATGAAGGAAAGTTTACTGCTCTCATAAATATGAGAGAATTTAAAGTATCTGAAGATGTAAAAGAAGCTATAAAGTCTATTCAGCAGATAATACAATCTGGAAAATTAATTGCTGATGCATTTATCGTTACAAAATCTGCAATCGGAAAAACACAATTTGATAAGATTACAAGGGATACTAAAACGGGAACTGAACGAAGAATCTTTACCAGAGAAGAGGATGCAGAACGCTGGCTTGACTCGCTAGCTTAAACTATCCTTTTTATTATTCCTTTTTTTTTAAAAAGTCATTACAATTAGTGATATTCTATTAAACACACTTTATTGATAAAGTAAGGCTAATCTCAAATAATTTACATGCAGTTTAGTATATCTCTATTTGTAATAATTTTCTTTTAAGTTCCATTTGCCATCCATCGCGTTCTTTACCCATAAATCCTCCAATTTGACCATTCTTTTTTATAATCCTATGACAAGGGATAATTAAAGGGATTGGATTAGATCTCAATACATTACCTATTGCTCGATATGCTTTTGAGTTTAAATGTTTCCCGATTTCAGAATAATTAGTCGTTTTGCCATAGGAGATATTATGTAAAATCCATTCAATAACTTTTCTTGAAAATGGACTCTTAAATTTGTGCTCAATGTTTAAAATAAGATTCATTTCTTTACTAACTTTATATAAATCGATTCTCATTCCGGATAAGTAATCCTTAATTTTTTCTATTATTTTAGTGATTTTAGAATTCTTATAGATCTCTTTATTGGATGTTGATATTAAATGAAGACCTGTATTGTCAACATGATTCTTTATATTTTTTATTTTCTTAAAAAACCGAATTGAATTAAGCTCTGTCTGATTTATTCCATTTGTATTCTGATGATGAAATTCTATTAGAATGAAACAGTCTATGGAATCATGTGAGAAATATGTTGCAAAAATTTTATTAGCACCTTTTTGTATTAAAACAAAATTATATAATTATTGATTTTATTATAATATCATAGATTTATTTTTAGATAAATAACTAGCATAAAATAGTAAACTGAAAAATTAGGTGTATAAATTGTGAGTAAAGATTTGAAGGATATGCTGGATTCAATTGAGTCGAGTGAGCAAGAAAGTGCCAGACTTCAAGAAAAAATTGACCGCCTTACGGAAATGATCAAGAAACAAAAGAAAATCATTGAAGAACAAGAACAAATAATCGAGCAAAGAAAGAAAGAGGCCTCTGATGAAATAGACCTTCCTCCGGATATTATAGAACTAAAGGAGATTATTGGTACTCAACGGGCAATCATTAAAGAAAAAGATTCGCACATAGAACATCTCAAAGGAGCAAGAGCAGAGATAACGAGAGAAATGGAACTATTGCAAAAACAAATTGATCCCTTAGAAGAAAAATATAATGAATCCTTTGATAAAATTGCCGAATTAAAGATGGAAATTGCCGAAAAAAAATCGGAAATACTTTCAAGAGATGAAAAAATTAAGAATCTTGAAGTAGAAAATAAAGAACATAAAGCATATGCGGAGGATGTGGCTAGGAAATATCAATTAGAAGTCACACAATTACAATCCCAAATTGCCGAATTTGAATCTGAACTCTTAGACAGCAAACTGATTTCTACAGAAAAGGGATCTGAAGCAAAGGATTTTGCAACACGATTTAAGAACATAAAAGAAAAACATGAAACTTTGATTCAAAAAGTTGAGGAATTAAATGATATAAACAGACAAAAAGAAAAAAAAATAGAAGAGTTGAATTCAAGGATAGAAGAATTTAAAGCGGAAGCAGAAGCACGAATCAAAGAATTTCAAGATTACAAGAACACTACGGGAAAAAAGGTAGAAGAATATGAAAAATTAAAGAATTTAATGGAACACGAAGCCCTATTCAAAGCTTTCTTTATCATCAAAGACGTAGGGGGGAAAGGGATAAATATCGAATTTCTGAAAAATTCTCTAGGAATTCCAATTGTTACACTCCAAAAACATGTTAACAAATTAAAGGATGAGGGATTAATTCAAGAAAGTGCAGATGGTAAATTAAAAATAAACCTATAATATAACTTCTCACTTTTTCTTAAAATAAATTGTAATTCAGCTATTTTATCATTATTTCTCATTTACTAGATCGAAATTACCTTCTCTTATGTTTTCGGTATTTTATGCGATAAAACTTTTTAATACGTTTCTAATTGTTCAAAATAACCGTGTTATTTCTTTTCTTATATTAGCAATATTACTATTGTTTAGAATAAGGATTGTGGTATATCCAAATGGAAATAAAAAGTAAAAGAAAAAGTTTATTATATCCTCGACAGTTCTAAATACAACTCTGGAAGCAACTCTCTAAATTGTTCGTTTTCTATCTTATCCAGTATAGAGGCAGCAATCTTTTTTAACGCTTCACGATATTTTTGCGGTTTTTCATCTCTTCGAAGCAAGAGCGCAACCACATAATTCTCAACCGATATATGCTCCTGTCCCACTCCCGAAAAGAATGATACGATTTTGTAATTTTCTAACGAAATTGACGCAAATCCAGGTTTTAACGACTGATATCTATGAGAACTATAGACTTGTGTCAAAAGATTATTCGTAATTCTTAAATCATCCGGATAAAAACCCTCATTTATTGGACCGATTTCATTATCCCAACGAATCACTAGTATTCCAACGGGAATAATCTACACCTTTTTTTATTAATTCTTGTAACACCAAATTACTACTAATTAGTAATGATGTGCTAGCTTATATACTTTATAATAATTAAAATAATTATCCTATTTTAGTTTAAGTTTTGCTGTAAATTAAAAAGTTAAATTCCCAAACTAAAAATTTAAATTTCAATTATAATTCTTGTTAAATATACTTTCTTATAAATAAATCATCAATTTTATACCTTTAACATATAGCCGTTTTTCGAGAGAAGAGCGTACAAGATCGCCTTTCCGCTACGTATGATTTTCCACCACATTGTTTATAGGAAGGAATAAAATTCATATGACATACCATCTGTCGTGTTTCTAAGGGCAGGGTTACCGAGTCTGGTCAATCTTTTGACCGCAAAATGGTCAAGGAGGCTATAGGTCGCTTGTAAAAGGGTCAAGACCGATCATAGGTGCTGGACTTAAGGATTTGGTTGAACTTACAAACAAATTAAGCAATCCAGTGGCAAAGGCCTTCGGGAGTTCAAATCTCCTCCCTGCCACCTTCTTTTTATTAATATTATACGTATGTATTTAACTATCTATTTTTACCAATTTCTAATAGAAATATAATAAATCATTACAAATTGATTGATTCATATTGATTTTTTCTTAGAGAAATCGTCATTTTTTCCATCTATCCAGCATTTAACTCGTTTGCTGCGGCAAAAAAGAAACCCCAGAATTTCCGCTTTATTTTTTCTCCATAAAAGAATTTTTTTCTGAGGAGCTTTTTAATTAATTCAAAATCATTTATAAAATTTAAAAAAATAATAAAATTTATACATAGCAAGGATTTACTCAATCATTCTCTCAAAATCTTTTAATTTTTTTCCAAATAAGGCATAATCATTTATACTCTTCATATCATTAGATTATTCTTTTTTTCTGCTGCAGTAATTTCTTGTATGCTCTCTCTTTATAATTATGAAATATATTACTATTTCTTTTTCTTTTATTCTTTCAAATATAGATGAGAAGAAGGGGTTTTTTCCAAATTGATTAAAGATTTAATAGATTGAGAATTCGCAGATTCATCCTTTAAAAAGTTTTGGAATGGTTATCAGAGAAATAATAATTAAATATATATTTTATCAAACTTATCATTACCTATACACATACTAATCACAAAAAATTCACTTCATTCTAATGACAGTAAATTCAAACGGTAATCGTCAATTATTTTGTCCATTTACCGATAGATGTGATCTTCCCCAAGTAGAGACGATTTGCCGATTTCCTGAATGCAAGGTGTGCCCTGAATACCAGCAGAAATTAAAAGCTATGAAAAAGTAATGTTTCGCCTCAAGTCTTCTCTTTTTTAAAGCCTTTCTTTCGGGGTTAACATATTTAAAAAAATTTGATGATTCAAAATCAAAATCTTTATAAATTCAAAAGTACCTAATTTTTATACATATCTTTTAAGAGAAGAATTCCCGATGAATTTAGATGTGGTTCAGTTTTTACAGGGGCTATCAAGCTCCATTTTGGTTTCAATCTCGGTGTTTTTGGCATTGACTATTAGTTATAAATATTTCCAATTTCATGAGAAAGAAATGCTCTTCGTAGGGACATCACAAGTCGGCATCTTTAGTCCTTGGATTCCAGATGCTATTAATTTTGTTTCGCTTTTAATTTCAGATACGGTAATACCTCCCTTTCTCGTTTTCCTTATTGGATATACATTTATTCCTACCTATTTATGTTTCTGGCTGCTAGCTTTTATAAATTTCTGCTGTAATAAAAAGAAAAAAGCCCTTACTTATTTTACGATAATTATTTTAAGCATAACACAAATTATTTTTTTAATTACATTATGTATTGACACAAACCTTTTTGGATATCATCACGGACCTTTTCAAATAAGTTTTAGCTTACCTATGACGTTATTTTTGATGAGCTTAATTACTCTTGTGGTTAGTACAGGGCTATTTTTTGCCCAAAAAGGGATGAAGTCTCAGAATCCCAATGTAAAATTAAAATCGAAAGTTCTTTTTATTGCATTTATTTTTTGGGCTCTGGGCTCTGTAATTGAATCTTCATTCTATTTAACACCTGCAACGGTGTTAATAACAAAATCTATCTTACTTTCAAGCGAGGTTGAGTTTTATCTGGGATATATTGGGATAAAAACTTAATAGTTCTTTTTTTCAAATAAATTCTCGTTTAATTATGTACCAGTTGCTATTCACTTATATTGATTAATTTAGTATAAGATATGATCATTATTTAAAATTAAAGCAAATTTATAATAATAAGTAGATTTGAAATTATCATGTTAAGAATTAAAATAAAATTAAATGAGTCCTCATGTCACATAAATTTATAATTTTAGTAGAAGACAAAGATAATTGTGGGACCTCTCTAGAAGATATTGCTCAAGGTAGTGAAGTGAAAATAGACGAAAAAATAATTAAAATTCATCAAGATATTCCCCTAGGACACAAATTTGCCCTAGAAAAAATTGAGAAAGGAAAACCTATATTCAAATACGGCCAAATTATTGGGATTGCGACTAAGGATATCTCCAGAGGAGACTGGATACATACCCATAACATCAAAAGTCACTATTTACAGGAGGAAGCTTCTTGATGGAAGAGTTTTTAGGCTTTGAGAGACCAAAAGGAGAAGTTGGAATACGTAATAAAATTGCAGTTATCTCTTCAGTAGTATGCGTAAATCATGTTGCTGAACAGATCTCAAGGCAAGTGGAGAATTCGGTAGCAATAACCCATCCATTAGGATGCGGTCAATTTGGTCCCGACTTCTCTTATACTTTAAGAACTCTGACGGGATTAGGAAAGAATCCCAATATATATGGAACTATTGTGGTAGGTTTAGGATGCGAAAATATGACAAGCAAATTGATCGGTAGACAAATTAAGAGAACTAAAAAACCTATAGAACATTTTGATGTTCAAGAGATACGGGGAGGAACAAAAGGCGCAATTGAAAAAGGGATTAACTTAGGGAAAAAGATGGCAAAAGAGGCCAAAGAAATGAAGCGCGAACCCTTTGATTTTTCTCATCTAATTTTGGGACTTGAATGTGGGGGCTCCGATTCAATTTCGGGAATAACTGCTAATCCCGCAGTAGGAATCATCTCAGATGAAATTGTAGAAATGGGAGGTACATCCATTTTACCTGAATTTACAGAATGGATTGGAACTGAAAGATTATTAATGAAACGATCTAATGATAATAACGTTGCAGAGAAAATAAAAACTACTATTGATACATTTCTTAAGAGCACCATGAAATTAAGAATTGATTTTAGAGGAATACAACCTACTCCAGGAAATATTGAAGGGGGTTTGACAACTATAGAAGAGAAATCATTAGGAACTATTGCGAAGGCTGGAAAAGCACCCATACAAGGTATAATAGAATATTCAGAAGCACCTAAAGGAAATGGTCTCTGGCTGATGGTGGAGCCAGGGCTTGATGTGGAATCTATGACGGGTTTAGCGGCGGCGGGTGCCCAAATCATCATAATGACCACGGGAAGGGGAAGCCCCTGTGGAAATCCAGTGTCGCCTGTGATTAAAATTTGTGGAAATCCAAAAACATGTGACTGGATGGCATCTAATATTGATATAGACGCAAGTACAATGATAACTGAGAATAAAACTGTTGAAAATATTGCAACAAATCTATGGGATAAGTTAAAAAAGACCTGTAATGGAGAACAGACTTACGCAGAAATCTTAGGTTTTAAAGACATTGCTATTTGGAGATGTACTGCAGCACCCTTCCAAATCTTTCAGTAAAAGAGGGATCAAAGCAAAAAAAATTTCTACTTTTACATAATAGAAAACTTATTTATAGCATACTCCCAAATTATTTTTGAATTTAATTAATAAATTTCCTTAACTTTACTTTATAGTAATAATTTAATAAAAAAAATGAGAATTGATAATTCATTGTTTTATAAATGCTTTTTCTAAAGGTTTAGGCAGAAAAAATCCGAAATAAAATAGTATAGAACTTACCATCATAATTGAACGTGTTATAAAAAGGATAGCTGGAATGGAATCAACTAATCCAAGATCTAAAAGTGCCAAAAATACGTAAAAGACTGAAGCACTAATTAGAAATCTTCCCTTTGCCTTCAATTTAGGATCTTCACCTAATAAAGATTCTCTCCCCATCAAGATACCTGTTCCAGAAATAGATCCTGCAAGAAATAAGAGATATATCATCATAAGAAGATTATAATCAGCGTTTACTACAGAGATTTCTGCTAAAAAAGTGTAATCTACAATTATAAAATAGATTATTATTATATCCATTAATATTGTAATCGCGGCATAGATTCCAACTATTAGCCATCGCTTTTTCCGAAAAAGCATTTCTGTTGCTCCCATAAACCATGTAATAAACAGTAATGGAAGAAGCATATTGCCCACTAAAATATAAATTCTTGGATCTATCCCACCATCTACAATATTAAACGCGTTCAGAAGAAACACCAGTGTAGAAGGCCACCAAGGTTGATATACGCCCATCCATGCAAGCCCCATATATAATATGAAGATATTTTCGAATCATTAGAAAGCCTACTACAATAGAAAGTGACACCGTAAGGAGAGAAAACAAACCATTGAAAAAATTAAATCCAGTTAGCCCCATTTTAAGTTTTTTTCACTCTTTTATATTTTTTGATGAAGAAGTAAATAATGGTTTTTAAAGTTTGGGATATTTTCAGACTTTTAAGCTATTTTAATTAAATATGTGTCAAATTGCATAATATTAAAGTTTAATAAGTATTGTTTGATTTAAAAACCTCAAGTTTCTTCCTAGAATATAGCTTTTTTCTTTCATTTCTCCCTTTTCTATATGATAAATTTGAATTTGGATTTGATGCGAAAAAATATTTGTGAGTTACATCTCAATGATGAATTATCATATATTATCAGCACAATATCTACATATCATATAAATATATATGTTTCTACGCAGAACCACACTTTCACGATCTAATCTTATCATGATCCCTCAAGAACACTCCACATTTTAAGGTGGAGATGAATTGAGGTCTATTTTTTTTGGAACAAAAAAAATCCGAAACCCATCGCACTCTAAACTATTTAAACGATGATTTCTTCTTTTTAAGTAACAGAAGAACGATTCGAGAACCAAGAATCATTCCTCTGGTGTACCGTAGGGACTACGGGATGTTACGCCTTCGGAGATAATGTGAGACTTCAGGGGCTCTATTCAGAGTTGCTGGAGCTGTTGTCGAGGAACAAGGAACTTCATCTTGCGAAAGATGAATCTCCACAATTCATGGTGGAGTAGTTCAATAATTAATTATATCTAATAATAGAGGTTTTTAATATGTGTCAATATTGTATCAAGCATGGCGCAGGCAAAAAATGGTATATGAATGCAAAGAATTATCAAGCAGATCAGATTTCGAGCGAAGAGGATATGGTAAACTATCTCGAAGAGCAATGGATGAATTTTGAAACAGTTTTCATCCGAAAGATCATGGGATTTTCGTCAAAAAATTTAGGATATAAACTAAAAATGCCTATTATTGGGCGTGTGCTCCGTTGGAAAGCGGAAAGCATGATCCATAGTGAAAAAAAGGGAAGAAATCCTCAGCGAGCTGACGGGCATTTTGGACAAGTAATCCCTCTAGAAGATGGAAAAGCAATTCTTTCAGAGCTAGCTGCCGAACCTATTTTATGTAATTATTGTATGTGCAGATTCATGCAGCGAGGTGAAAAAGAAGCAGTGTGTCTTAATTTCGGAGCATTATCGGGAGTTCTAGAAAAGATGCCCCGCTTCATGCCGAAAGAAAGGACAAATCCAATCGATCGTGAAGAGGCAATTGAGATTTTAGAGCAGAACAATAAAAAGGGATACATTGCTTCAGTTTGGTTCCAACCGGTTCCATACATCAATGCAATTTGTTCTTGTGAAAGTCCCGAATGCGGGGGGCTTACTTTAAGAACTAACTTCGGGTTGAATGCGGTCTATAAAGCGGAATATATCATCCAACTCGATCAAAACAAATGTCAGGGGTGTAAGCAATGCGTGGCAGTTTGTCAGTTCAGCGCAATCCGGTATATTCCATCCATGAATAGAGTCATCATTGATTATAATAAATGTTTTGGGTGCGGCAATTGTCGACATGCGTGTAAACATGATGCCTTACAACTAATTCCTCGTGAAGAGTATCCGGGATTCGATGGTACCTATTAATTGAGGTGAAAATAAATGGAAAAAACTAAAATTATAATCGATTACAACTTATGTGGGGAGATTGGGAAAGTAGACCCGAGAGATTGCGGAAAGTGCTTAAAGGCATGCGATCCGGCAGTTTTTATCATGCATGAAACAATTGGGACCGAAGACCAACAAGAAAATCCCTATGATCCACAAGATTGGAGAATCACTCCTATTTGGGGTTCTTTATGCACGAGGTGTTTGAAATGTGTTGATATTTGTCCTGAAAAGGCAATAAGCGTGAAATGGTAATTCATATTTTTTTCTCTTCTCTTATTTATATTTTAAATCTACAATTCTTAAAATTCATCTCAATAATATAATCAAGCTATAAGAGCAGTATTAATTATTTTTTTGTGGAGATATTAATGTTGAATAATTGAAGCCTCCCCGCCCTAAAGGACGGGGATTCCCACGAGTCCACTAAGCATTAGCTGGCGGGCATATCTTAGGGCTGT
>SHMU01000064.1 GCA_008080765.1 Promethearchaeota archaeon
AACGGTAAGACCCATTCACATTGGTCGTTCCTACATGGAGCGGTCAAGACCTTCAGTTACAGGTCATTAAAGAGGACATCCAAGGATGTCCAGATTTTAGGTAACTGTAGTTCCTTAAACCATTATGAGCAAAATACCCATATATAAGATAATTCCACTTATTAACAGGTAGTATGAATTATTGCAGCAACTTTTCTCCCTGATTTAAACTTCTCATTAGCCTTTTCAAGGATATCGGGGGTATTTCCTCGAACAAGCTCGATTTCTTTTTCATCTTTAAGAGCAGATAACTTTTGTTTCACATCTTCAGTAAAAGGCAGAACTCCAGATTGTCCCATCCCAATAATTAAGACTTCGGGCTCCTTTTCTAAAATAAGATTTAATTCCCATTCAGAAAGAGAGCGATGTCCATCAATACGCGGGGAATTCTTCTTGTTTCGCTTTTCTATTTTCCCATCTGGATAAATATACACATCATGAGAATATTTCTTCCCATCAATCCAAATCTTCCCAAAGCTGGTTTTATCAAATTTCATGAGTTCTCTCTTATATAATTTCAATTAAATTGTTTTATTAATAAGAAAGGCATCTTTTTAAAACTATTTCTTATTATCTATTGAAAAGCATATTCTATTAATCTGATTATACAAGTAATTTATAAAACCTAATTAAAATATTTTTATAAATCTGAAAATATATTTAAAATGCAAAAATTTTGATTGAAATAAGTTAAGGAATTCTAACTAAAACATTGCTCCGTAGAAAATTGACCGAAACCACATCCTTCAAAATGGTTCTTAAAAAAGTAGAAGAGTTAGACTCCCAAATATTTTTACAACTCTATGATAGTCATTATTTGAGAAAGAAGAATATCATTAGGTTTGCCAAAGTTTTTTCCTTTTTTGGAAGTTTATTTTTTTGGGGTCTACTTTGGTTAGTTTTGGGAATCTATGGATTGATCACCAAAGATTATCTTCTTTTTTTACTGATTACGGGTGGATTTCAGCAGAGTATTATCATCCACATTCTAATAAAACACGTGTTAGTAAAAAGAAAAAGACCTTATATTGCTTTAAAGGAAAGGGGTGTGAAGCAAGAAGATGAATTAATACGTGAAGAATGTTCCTTTCCTTCGGGGCACGTCACTTTTTTCTTGTTTTTTGGGTATATTTTTGCCTTTACCTTCAATTGCTGGGTAGTATTAATCTTATTCATCTGGTTAGCAATTATCATGGCAATTTCCCGATTGGTATTGGGAATGCATTTTCCATTAGATGTAATTGCCGGCTTTGGCTTCGGAACTCTATATGCTTTTCTTTTTTTGGGTCTTACGTATCATTTTTGGTTAGATTTTTACTACTGGATTGGAGATATTGTCAAACAAATCTTTTGGTTTTTTTTTCCGAATTAAAATTGTGAATATAATAAATTAAACTCGATCATTTGATGTTTCAATTCAACTCAGAGCTTATTTTATAACAGAATTCGATTTCTCCATAAATTAATATAAGAAGAAAAAAAATTATTCATATAAGTGGGGATGGGTTTTAATATCTATTAAACCCACTATTAGGAGGATTACACCGAAAAACACGGCGGTAAATCCTATGAGTTGATATGCATTAAGATAAAGGGAACTGATTACCCATCCTCCGATTTGTAGAAAGGATGTAGCAAGCAAGGGAGCTAAGATTTGCGCAAATGATTGAAAATTGGTGGCATAGCCCGAGACTTCTCCTTGCTTATCCGGATCAACTGCTTTCGTCAAATTACTTTGGATAAGAGGAGGGAGCATGGACATAGCAACAGCAAAAGGTATCACGAAGACATAGGCCATCCATAACTCTAAAAGGTATGGGAAGATTAAGAAATTACCAATCATAAGAATCATTGCGAACACTAACATTCGTTTTTCACCCACTTTTCTAATTATTGGTTTTAAAAAGATGCCAGCGTAGAGCATGATGACGACTCCTGCAGTGGTCATAATAGTACCTATTATTAATGGATTTGCACCAAATCTTTTATCCAGAATTAAGGGAAAGGATGAAAATAGCATATTATTAATCATGAACACCAGAAATACTTGAAACAAGCGGATGGCGACCTCTTTATTCATTGTTTTTCTTCGATTTCCCGATAAGAGTTCTAATTCTTCATAATGAGCCTTCAAATCGGCGATCCTTTCTTTTGGCAGACTTTCGACTAATATTTTAAGAGTGAGAAGTATTGCAACAACAGAAAGCCCGCTTGCTAATAAAGATGGATACCTCCAATTAAGGGTTCCCAGTAATCCCCCAATCACAGGACCAAATATCATACCTCCAGTATGTCCAACCATTATTTTACTCATTTCTTGAGAGCGCGTTCGAGGAGTGGTAATATCAGCGATATATGCTCTAATTATAGGAATTTGCCCTCCAAACACACCATCTAAAATTCGTGCGAAAAAAATTATAGAGATATTAGGAGATAAGGCAAGGATCAGAAAAGATATGCCCGTTCCTGCTTGTGAAATTACGAGAAGGGGCTTTCTTCCAAACCTATCGCTTAATTTTCCTAAAATAGGTCCAAAAATAAGTGCTGTCAATGCATTAGAGGAGATTAGTACACCTACAAAAAAATCGGATGCACCAAATGTTTTGGCAATACTTGGAAGGAGAGGTAATACCATTGAATATCCAAATACATCGACGAGTATTGACAAAATAATAGTAAACATTGCTCTCTGGGGATCAATATCGTATTTCGCCAGATATTTCCCATGTTCTTCTTTATCTTTATGATGAGGAAAAACCATGATAAGCTAATAGTCTATTTATTATAATTATATTCCTATATTTTATTCTATAAATACGATAAACTATTTAAGATTGTTCGATTCTGACCCATCTAAAACTTAAGAAAGTTATATATTTCTATATATATAATTCCTTTTGGTATCTCAAATATATAATGATCTAATAAATACCAAGAGAGCATAAAACTACAAAAGTAAAAATAAAAAAAGAGCATAAATTGAAAACCGCTTAATAAATATTCATCTCTGAGCAAGAATGTGTCCACTTAAATTAAAATTAGAATTCAAGTTAAAATTTAATTTAAAATTTAAATTAAATTTAATACCATTCTACAAATTCGTCAAGCGGTCTTCTTGTGCGCTCCTTTTCCTTCTTGGTTTCAAGTTGTTCATCGGGAGCGCCGATTGCAATAACTCCCATCAATTCATACTTATCGGGACTCAATTTAAAGATTTCATTTACTTGTTCTTTATTATTTATGATTTCACCGATCCATACCGCTCCCAAGCCCATGGCATGTGCTCCCAACAAAAGATTTTCCATAAATGCCCCGATTGCTTGGAGATCCTTCACTCGGTTGTATCCTTTTTCTAAATCAAGGAATATAACGAGATTATAATAGGCACTTTCTAAAATACCCCCATATTCTGTTGCTTCTGCGAGCATTTTTTTGAGGGAGGGGTGCTGAGAGACGCACACACGCCACGGCTGATTATTAAGTCCAGATGGTGCCCATCTTCCGCATTCTAGTATGTTCTCAATCGCCTCCCTTGGAACCTCTTCAAAGATAAAATTTCGTGTAGATTTTCTCGATGTGATAAATTCGATATAATCACTTGACTTTTTACTCATATTAATAATTATGGGTATATTGAAAAAAAAGCTTTTCGGATAATTTTTTCTTGAAACATATTTTTAAAAGAAAGGGCAGAAGAGAATTCTAAAACATTCAACCAAAAAAAATTCCCTCAAAGACTCGAATACACAAAGTAAGGTAATTTAATTCTATTATTGTGAGTTATTAATCATAATTTTAATCTAAAAATTATAAAGATCAATTATATAAGGGTTTTTATAATGATATAAAATATTGATTATAAAGAATAAGTTTATCGCGCAAATGGAATTTAGAAAAAATAATAAAAATGAAACAATAGAAGAATTTAAAAATTTGGTAAATGGTTCCAAAAGTTTATATGTTTGTAACGAATGTGGAAAACGAATAATAAATCCTAATGTTAATGGAGACAATGAAGTAATGTGTCCAAAATGTGAAAAAAGGATGGTAAAGAAATGAATTCCTCCTCCTTTTGTGATTTTTGACCAAAAATGTTCCTATTTTTACCTTGAAGATTTATAAATTCTAACAATATCATTTAAAACCATCCTCCACTTATAGAAATATAATAAAACAATGTGGGTGAAAAAATGTCAAAATCTAAATGTTCAGAGTGTGGAAAAGAATTCACAGCTAAAACCAAAAATGAGGCGTTTGATCAATTGAAAGAACACCGAAAGGAGGAACATTTGAAAAGGGATAAGGGAGATTTCTCATATACCAAATAATAGATCAGAGATTAATAATAGAAAAAAAACGTGGTTCAGAAATCTTTCTTGACCTAATTTTCTCTTTATAATCCATTCATATTCCCTGAAATTTTCCAACTTCTTTAATGACTGAAGAAGCTAATTCTAATTTTGCATTTGGAATCTTTGTTCAATATTTTCATATAGTGTTTCTAGTTTTTTTCTATATTTTTCCGAAAAAAGAAAAATATTATGAATTTTTTGCTTTTCTGATTCTCTAATAATTTGGTCCCCAGAAGCGAATGAAATCAATAACTTTTGAATTAATAACTGAGTATGATGAGAAAATTTTTTGAGTTCTTGTTCTATTATCGTATTTAAATATTGAAAATGATCAGGATTAGCTTGTATCCCTAAAGTTGAAGGAAGTGCTTTAAATTTTTTGACAATATCCATTTTTCTATTTAATAACGCAAAAAACTAATTCCTATGTACATATAGTAAAAAAGCTATCTCTTTAAATAATTTTTGAAATCATAAATGAAAAAATAATGAAAAATCGAAGCGCCGTTTTGACGTTATCTCCTTTTCTTCTTATATACCATAGAAAAGGCTATAATAAACACGTATTTTTAGAATATATTAATGAATATGAAGAAGTTTCTGTCATTTGAATCATTTATAAAAAGTGTAAAAATAAAAAAAGAAGATATTGAATGTTAAATTAAAACTTATTTTGATTCATTTAAGTCTTCGGCATCATCATCCATTAAATCGTAATATTCAATATCCATCAAGCCCCCTTCTGGATTATCCTTCCAATGAGCTTTTATCGGCATGCTGATATAGGTATCTTTCACATCAACTCCCGGGGCAAGCTCGGCGATGGATGAAGTATCGGCACCATCATGATGTACTAATACCATTGGTTTCTCTTGGACCTCGCTGTTTTCATCCTTTAAATATGCGATTGCATAGGTTGCCACTCTTGCAGTATCGCGGATATCAACCCATCGATCCGGTTTGACAAGACATTTCCCACATACTAACCGGGGAGGAAAGAAAACACGATTGCATCCAGAACATTTATTAGCTACTAATTTTTTCTCTTTGAGTTTCTTTAGGAAAGGTTGCATGTGCGTAATATTGAACTTATATTCATAACTTGAGAGATACCAGTTTGCAGGCATAGTTCTGGTTCTTTTGTATTCTTTTTTCACATAATCCATTGATTTTCTTTGAGTTTGTTTTGACATTTTTTATTTCCTCCTTTATTTCACTTCCATTTTCGTTTTGGTTCATCAGACATTGCCATTAAGGTTATAAGGTTCAAGCTCCCGCCCCAGCCACTACCGATAGAAGTATGCACGGTTTTGGGTACTTGATTACTTGCCTTCCCCATAATCTGAAGGGCAGCTTCACTTGGTCTTTCCATTGCAGACGCAGCGATTGCGTTGGTAGAGTTTACTCCACCCGAACAATTCACGGGAAGTTCACCTTTATGTGCGGTAACTCCCGTTTCATACATTTCAGGAGCGGTTGTTTCCTCAAATAGTCCCAATTTTTCTACCCACATTAGTTCTTGGTTTGGAAATGGAGCATATACTTCAGCATAATCGATTTCTTTTCTTGGAAAAGAGATCCCTGCTTGGCTATATGCCAGATCAGCTGATTTCATGGCTCCTAACTGCTCCGAAGGATCTAATTGTGCTGAGCCGCTTCCATCATATCCTAGCACTGCAGTTTCATTGGCAACGCTGGCAACTCCATTCACATAGACAGGAATGTCACACATATCCTTCGCCTTTTCCTCGGTTGTAAAAAGCATCGCCACAGCTCCATCGGAAGCAGGACACACCATTCCATACCGTAAAGGATATTGCACGTAAGGTGTATCTAAGACGTCAGCAATTGTGAGATCTGGCATTTTCAAATGTGCCCACCATGTTTTTGCCGCGTTTCGTCTATTCTGTACCACAACACGGGCAAGATCTTCTTCGGTGATGTTTGCCTTACTCATATAAGTGGTTGCTTGATATGCAGCAACACCAATTGCTGCTCCCGCAGATAATAATCGATTTAACTGGTCATAGCTAATTCCAAGACTATTAAGAATTGAAATCTCTCCATATGCAACACTTGCAAGTCCTACACTGGTATCTCCTTGGCTTTGTTGTTCAAAGGCAATTGCTAAAACCGTATCAATTCCCGGAATTCCAGCAGTTACAGTATAATAACCAGAAATTGCCACGGAACCTCCCGTAGTGCCTCCTGTAGTGACTCGCATTAATGGTTTATTTCGTGCTCCCATCCAATCGGTCATCCATAACTCAGGGATATTAGAGCCTTCAAAGGCAGGCATGTTGCCATTTACAAAGGCATCAATATCTTTTAGCTCCACACTGGGAACCTTCGCCAGGCAATCTTCTATTGCTTCATTAACTAATTCCGGCATGCTTACATCGGAACGTTTTGATGCATGTTCCGAATAACCTGCTGATACTATTGCTACTTGTCGTCCCATCTTTAATTTTCACCCTCCAATACATATAATATATTATTTTGAGCACACATCCCAATCTGTCCCGAAGCTACTGCTCGTTTCACATCACCCACTTGATACTGTCCCGCTTCTCCTCTTATTTGTTTAACAGCTTCAATAATCCGTATAAGCCCCGTTGCGCAAGGAGGATTTCCGCCTAAAGCACCACCGGAAGGATTTATTGGGAAATCACCGTTGATTTCTGTATTTAATTGGGGTCCTTTTCCCTTTTCGACTAGACCCAATGCTTCTGTAAAAATCAATTCTTCATGAGCACACACCTCAAAAAGTTCTGCAACATCAAGATCATTTCTTGGATTACTGATACCCGCCATATCGTATGCTGCTTTTGCTGCATGCTCCATTGAAGTGCTCTGGGAAAGATCACGCTCCCCCAAATAATATGTTTCTTGATTCCATCCCACCCCTGTTATCCAGACCGGTTTATCAGTAATTTTTACTGCTTGTCTTTCAGGTGCTAAAAGAACCGCTGCAACGGAATCGCATGGCGGAGCAACCATCAATTCTGTGACTGGGTCTGCATATATTTCTGCCTCCAACACATCTGAAATACTGATATTAGGATTTTGAGATTCTTCCAAAGCAAGTGGATTTTTCGCAGCATTTTTTTTATTCTTGACAGCAACTTTGGCGATATCTTCCTTAGAAAGCCCATATTTTTCCATATATGCTCTCATCTGGAATCCACTAGAGGTAATATCATTTACATACGCATTTGGCCTCTCCCAAGTAGGATCCGTCTCGTATAAGCGCGCTGAATGGTATGGATAACAAGATGGCATGCTTCCACCCCATATAACCGCCAATTTATGATTGCCCGAAAGTATCCTCATTAATCCATACAGCATTGCATGAGCACCATCCATCTCCACTTTACTCTCATCAGCCATATAGCCTCCACCAACTTCAACCGTAAAACAGTTTGAAATGGTTCTCCCATCATAATAATCATTGGTGGCAGAAATTACGGTGGTAATATCTTTTTTCTTAAGGCCCGCATTATCGATTGCTCCTCGGACCGCTTCAAAGATCATTTCGTAGCGACCATAATTCGCATCGCTGTAGCATTTGACTTGATTATAGCCTACTATTCCTACTTTGTCCATATTTTCATGCACCTCATCCTTTTATGAAGCCCTCTATATCTGAAGGACCTCCTGTTGGATTATCTTTCCATTTTACTTTAACTTTCATACCTGTTTTCAGATCATCTTCTTTGAAATCTATAAGGGGATAGACAATTGCTGTATCACTTCCTTCAAGCTGTACCATTCCGATATCATTAAGCTTTTTTGCTTTTCTTGCCCTTCTGTCGGTTACTTTGTATGCCGTTCGTGTATAATTAATTAAAATGCCCTCGTCACTTACATCAATCCAATTTTGATCTAATGGAAGTTTTATATTGCAAATTCCGCAGATATTTCGAGGAGGCACAAATACAGCCCCACATTCCTGACATTTATTCCCGATTATTTTTTTTTGTTCGAATGTATCATAGAATTTGTCCATGTAAAGCCCTACCCAAAATCCGAAATCTGCTTTAACCAAACCCTTATTTTTTTCTATAATTTTCTCGCTCATCTTATATTCGTTTACCTATTATTCTCATCTGTTTTATTATTTTTACTAAGATTATAGATCTTATTTAATCAATACTAATTAATTATCTTTCCAACTATTTATAATTTAGAGTCTTTTAAAAGCAGAAAAAAATAAGGAAAAATCCTGATGAATACATATTATCCAAATATAATACTAATTTAAATAGAATCAATAAGCTTAGATCATTAGACTATACTAAAAAATTAATTAGAGTGACCTCGTTTTATGAATTTATTTGGGAAAAAAGAAGAAGAAGAGGAAGCGAAGGATTCTCCCAAACATACTCTTGGATTTTCAGGGGACCTAAATTCAATTATGAACCATTTTTATAT
Source organism: Promethearchaeota archaeon (assembly GCA_008080765.1). Classification (GTDB taxonomy): domain Archaea; phylum Asgardarchaeota; class Lokiarchaeia; order Sigyniarchaeales; family SOKP01; genus TEKIR-8. The sequence continues at coordinate 8,826 of SHMU01000064.1, forward strand.
TAAAAAATATGAATTGAATACCATAGACCAGTTAACAGACATAAAGCATCAATTGCGTGCCAGAAAAATTTTAATCATTGATGTACAGAAGGTCTTAGAAGGGAGCAATGCAAAGATCCTAGAGTTTAAAGAGGTTATTGATGAGTTAAAGAACTTTGTACGTCAAAATGGAGGATCTATCGGAAGATTAGGTAAAAAATATCTCATTTTAACTCCCAGTGCTCAAATACGTATCTCCAATTAAGATCGATATTGCTCAAGATAATATATTGCTCAAAAAGCAACACTAAGAAAAAAAGAGAGTATATTCTTCTACATATTACTTTTCTTCAAGAATTAAGTTCATATGAGATGAATTGTTGGGGGTGATAACAATAGTTAAATCTAATAAATCTATTAAATAAATAAAGTAAGGATTTTGAAAAAAGGATATTTAAATTGCGAGTTAGAGAAATTGGCATTATTGTGGGATCCATTCCAATAATATGCTTAAAATTTGAATCTGAAGATATTTCTACTGATGAAGATCTTCATACTATGCACAATATTTCAAAATGTGCTTATATTTCTAGTATTTTAACTTTTGCCGAACGTTTTGGGTCAAAAGTCGAATATTTTGAAAGTGGCAAACAGCATATTGTATTTAATAAGAATACTATCGAAAATAAACAGAAAAAACAGATGGATATCTATACTTATCTAATTATAGAAAAGGAAAAAAATTTTGAAAAGCTTTTAGAGAAAAAAATCCGTCCGTTTTTAGAAGAGCTTCTTTCAGAATTTAAATCGCAATATAGTTATCAAGTTTATGCTGAAGTGTCTCAATTCCAAGATTTCTCAAATATTATCGAACAAAAAGTTAAGGAAAAGCTGAAATAGGTTTACTATTTAAGTATGTAAGGAGAAAGGAAATAGTAATATATAAAAAAGATTTTCCTTATATATAACTTGATTAGCTGTACTTAATTAATAGAGGATTGTTTTAATTATGTTGATCCGAGAAGTGGGAATTATATTAGGGGGATTACCATTAGTCTATGTAAATTATCATGAGTCAAGTGATAAAAAAATTGACGAAGCGAGTAAGGGAGCTTTAATTTGTAGTATTTTACAATTTGCTGAAAACGTAATGCGGCAATATTTAGAGTCATTTGAAAGTAGTAAATTCCGTATGTTGTTTAAAAGGGGTAAAATACAAATGCTTGGAATGTCAAAAGAATCTGAAATATTTGCATATATAATAATCAATAAGGATGAAGTATTTACCAAAAAAGCCAAAAAGCATCTTAATAATCTTTTAGAAATTATATTAAAAGAGTTCATTGAGACATACAATGGCTTAGATGAATCAAAAATCTCTCAGTTCCAAGATTTTAAAATTTTTATAAATAAAACGCTTGGAAGTCTCACAAAAACATTGGAGGAAAAATTTACATCTTTGTTTTCTTAATAATTTTCAGATGATGGTTTTCTCTTATAAAGAAAGAGCCAAAAAAAAGAGAAGAAGTAGGCTTTAAATACTAAAAAATTATGAAAAATGTAATGGTAAAGATGTTATTCTTGAACCGAAAACCAAAAAATTGACCGGTTTTGGTACTAAAGGGACTCTCAAATTAATTTCTGTGGATGATTTTTACACCTTAAAGGATTGCTTAGATAAAGGATTCAGAGTTTCGTGTGTATTTCCCGGAAGAATATTAATTAGAAATAATGGAGAAAAGGTCTATGAGTCATTACTTTACCTATAAAAAATAGAAAACTCAATATTCCCTTCTAAACAACCAATTAAACAGCATTATGCAAAACATATTCCTTCGTGTCCTCCAATTGTTAGTAATAAAACATAGAGAACAATTACTGGGTAACACATTCCAGAAAGTTTTTCAGTTGGGAACTTTCCATGGACTATAAAGAATAAAGAATAAAGAATAAAGAATAAAGAATAAAGAATAAAGAATAAAGAATAAAGAATAAAGAATAAAGAAAAGAACTTAAAAAGTATAAAAAATTTATTTCCTTTGTTCTAAAAGTTCAAAGAAGCTTGATAATTTATTTTCAAGCTGAGTTTCGTTCATTTTTCTTGGATCATTCATATCGCAATCAATAATGAGGCAGGGAATATCATAATCTTCTTGTAGATGGCGTTTAAGATCGTAGAGTCCACATGAGTTCGGTCTGCATGACATATTATTATGAAGCAAAACCCCATCTACCTTCCATTCATCTACCATTTCTTTATATTTTTTAATTCGGGTTTGCAAGTCATAAATGTACCAGAATTTCAGCATTAACTCAGACATTGCTTCAATTGGTTTGCTTATTACCATTTGCTCCGTAACATTGGGATTCACGTATTTACTAAAAGCATACGTATATGTCTCATAGACGATTATTGCTCCCCATTGTTCTAACTTCGAGAAAAATTTCAAATTATACCAAAACGGAATACCCTCGAACGCCAGTCGATATTTTTCCTCTCGTAATGCCCCAATTCCATCATCCACTCTCTCTTTCGCTTCTCTATACATGCGTTTATACAGACGGATTGGTGCCTTAAGCCCAGTCATTGTGAAGAGCGGAAAGAGCCCTCCAAATGTATCACGCGTAGAAACAGGGCAAGGTATATTTTTTCGCAGATCAAAAATTTCTTGCCATAGTGTTCCTAATTCATAAGAATTTCTGGCAACTTTTTTTGCCTTTTCTATATCAAGTTTATGTCCGGTATGCACTTCGATGAAGTCCATTAGTTCCCAAAGCTGTTCGCTTACATACTTCTTATAATATTCATATTGTCTCTGATTTGTATTACTTACAATATGAGGAACATCAATGGTGAAATGAGGTACTTTCATTCGTTCAGCTTGCGTTTGAAACCAATCAACGTGAGTATCACATATCACATCACTTGAAAGCATAAAGGTTGGTTTTCGAGTGCCTCCTTTTATCATTTCAGCATTTTCTGCAACAGCACCGATATTTGTTTTGAAATAAGAGCATAAATCATATGAAAATCCTTGTTCCTCGGCGATCTCAATAAAATTCTTCGAAAGATGCTGGGCCGCTGATACTGTCGCTGAATTCTCAGGAAGCATAGGTTGAACGTCCATAGTATATAAAAGTTCTACAGGTGTGCCGGAAGTTGCCCATGCAGTGGGCTTTCCATCTCTATATGCCTGCTCAATGGCAAGAAAATGACGACCCATGATATTTTTAAGTCCCAATGTCGCATCTAATACTTTTCTTCTTTTAGGTTCTTCTTCTGTTGACATTTTTATCACTCCATTTTTTTTGGTTAGATTATCTCGGCAAAAGCATCAAACCGAGTTGAGAGTTGTTTATATGCTTCTCGATTATATTCTTTTTCCACAAATAGATAGGGAATGTTTAATTCTTTAAATTTGGTTTTAAGGAAGGGATGGTCGTATAAAACAGATTCACAAAATTTCTGGGCAATATTCACTACACCTTCTACGGAATATGCATCAATCAAGGTTTTCATATACTCATATCGAGCATGTGAAGGAACTTTAGTAGAATAAATCGGTTTTTCTAAATGATATTGGGCGATTGCTTTAATAGGATCTCCCGACTCCTCAATAGTATTCCAAAAATAATGTGTCCCTAAGCATAAATCATCGATTACAATATGAAATCCCGTATTTTCCAGTTGTTTAATAAAGGAGGTATCATCAAGTACCGATCCCGTTAATAGAATACGTTTTAAATGGCTTTCAGAGAAAGAATCTCGGGTCTTTAATTCTTCGAGTTTGTCCTCACATATTTTTAAAGCTTGTGATTTATCAGAGGTTAATACCAATTTAAGCAATTCATGAAGTTCTGAATATTTTAAGATCATTTTGTTTCTAAATTCCGAGATGGTCTTTAGTGTTTCACGTATTTTATTCATCAAAACGATGCTTTCATGCAATTTCTCGTCTGTAATTTCAACTTTAAAATATTCTTCTAATTGGAGTGCGAATTCTTTTAAATCTTCACTAAAAAATTTCAATGCGGTGTTGTTTCGTTTAAGCGGGGAATTCAAGAAATACATGAAATCCGCTTTGACTGAGTCGAGCCAGATATCAAATTGCCGATTGGTGCAATCGCATCCATGAATTGAGAGTAAGCCCGCTATATCTCCGGGTAAGCCTCTCAGTCCCTGTTCGAGGATATTTCTTGTCCAAACGCAATGCGTGGGAGGCACATGTTCATCGGCAGCAGAATGAGGAAGGGAAGGATCCCCAAATAATCTATGAGGCACTAAATCTGCCGCAAGAATAATCTCTTCTGGGGTGTCTACACACGCATCAATAATTGCTAATTTTTTCACTTTTTTGCTCAATCCCATTTTAACCGTTTTCTGAGCATAAAAATTATTCACAATTTATAAAAATATGGATAATTATAATGAAAGATTAATCATGAGTTCACTCTCTATTCTCATGTGTATAATATGAAGGAATTTTTTATAATTATAAAACTGAGTTCTCAATCGGTTTAGATCTCCTATTAGAGATCATTTTCAAAAGATTTTGAATAAAATTCACGATGAGACAATTCCAAAATAATTAAATATTTAAATTTTGGAAAATAATCTAATACTAACTAATTTCAATATAATCTTTTTATATATACTTAAACATATTATGGCAATCGGTCGTACTCTCAGCAAAGCCATCTTGAAGGACAAGGTGCGCATTAAACTGAAGATTTGGAATACTTATGTGGTCGGAAAGCTTAAACGCTTTGACCAGTATATGAATTTAATTGTAGAAGATGCTCGTGAGATTTATTTTGGAAGAGGCGGGAAGCGAAGCAAGGCTTTAGGCACTGTTATGATTCGGGGGGCATCAATAATCTTTATTGGACAAGATCGGGAGAAATTAATGTTTACGGGAACTATCGATGAAGATGGAAAAGAGAGCAGATATAAAGACGATATGTATGAGGAGGAAGATTAAAGGAGGTGTTAAATAGATGGGAAAGGGAACACCAAGTAAAGGAAAGAAAAATAAAACTGCAACTCACACAGCTTGTCGACGCTGTGGAAAGCACTCGTACCATCGAAGAAAGAAATATTGTGCTAGCTGTGGATTTGGACGCACCAGTAAGATGCGAAAACCAAGTTGGAGAAACAGAACAAATGCATTCTATGGAAAAAAAGGATTTTATACGGGCTAAGTTTTAGAGAGAGACCTTAGTACATTCTAATACTTTAGGTTCGAAAAGAGTAATAGTTAATTCAATTCTCGTTCTCATATGTTTTAATTCTTTTGAATACAATTTTTTAACGCCTTTTTGCAATCGTTATTTAATGATAATAATCAAAAACTTAAAGTAATTGAATTTCATATTTTATATCAATAAAGTTGAAAGCAACAATATTTTCTTCGAAAAATAATTACCTAAAATAAAATCTTACAATGTTAGATGAAAAATTAAAAGAACGATACTCCAGACAGATTATTTCCAAATCAATTGGCGAAAAGGGTCAAGAGAAATTATTAAAAACAAAAGTTCTTCAAATTGGAGCTGGCGGCTTGGGATCTCCATGCGCCCTCTATTTAGTAGCGGCGGGTATAGGAGAACTTATAATAATTGACAATGATATTGTCTCATTATCTAATCTTCAACGGCAAATTTTGTTCTCCGAAGAAGATATTGGACAGAGTAAAGTTCAGATAGCAAAAAAGAAATTGTCCGCGTTAAATTCGAATGTAAAGATTAATGCGATTAAGGACTATGCCAACGAGTATATTCTCCGTAAATATGTTTCGGATGTAGACTTCATTGTAGATTGCAGCGACAATATGAAAACTAAGTTCTTAATCAACCATACTGCCATACAAAACAATAAATTCTGCATAATTGCGGGAATTAAAGATTTCTATGGACAGATTATAACAGTGAATCCCAAAGTAAGTGCCTGCTATCAATGTGTTTATTCTAATCCGGGATTAGAGGAAAGCGATATAGCCCCACTACCCGTCATGGGGGCAACTCCTGGTATTTTAGGCACTCTGGAAGCGTTAGAAGTTATCAAAACAGCATTAGGATTACCAAATCTCGAAAATACCTTATTAATGGTGAATTTATTGGATATGACCTTCAACAAAATTGATGTGGTAAAAGATAATAATACATGCATTTGCTCTCATTGAATTTAAGGTCACTCATAGTTACCAAAACTACTGACACATCTGGACACGATTTAGATGCATATATGATGGAGATATTATACTATAATCATCGCACATCATTATGATACTACCTCCATCCCCATTCTCTAGTATTTATCATACATGATCCCTAAGCTCAATTGCACCTTGTCACAATAGTTGCGGTCTAGAGAGAACATCTCATTAAGCAGGGATATCTATAGGACTCAATTGCATCCGTTGCCGGTCATTCAAGCATCCCTTCAACTGGGCAGAGATGCAAGAAGATCTTTGGAGAAATGTTATGATTTTCTGAAATACTGAGATGTCTTTAACTTTACAAATGAATGATGGAATTTTGATAGTGAATTGTTGCTCAAAATAAAAAAATAAAAAAAATTTAGAAATCAATAGAATCGGGGTTGTTTTGAAAGAATTTTTTGAAATGTGTCCCGTTTTCGGCATATTCTCCGGATGTTAATGCTCCTTGAAACTTTCCTTTGTAGATGCCTTCTTTTTTAATTGTTGCAGGAATGCCAACCGCTAAACTTCGTGGAGGAATTTCTTTATTAAGCAACACGGCTCCCGCTGCGAGTACGGAACCTTCTCCTAATTTGGAATTATGTAACAAATTCGAACCAATACCAACAATGCAACCATCTTCGATGACACACGGTCCATGTATCATAGCATGGTGCCCAATTATGCAATCTGAGCCTATAATAGCAGATTTTCCCATCTCAATGTGGATAGCAACATGCTCTTGAACGCTTGTATTCTTTCCTATTTTTATAGTTCCCCAATCACCTCTTAAGACGGCTCCAAACCAGACATTTACTCCTTCTGCTAAATGCACATCACCAATAATTACAGCATTAGGAGCGATGAATACATTTTCATGAATTTGGGGTTCCTTACCAGTTCGAGGACTGGACATTATAATTGGCAAATTTAATCTCAATCTCTTATAGTATTTTTACTTTAATTATAATAAAATCACCTTTTATTTTAAAAATTCTTTTAACGATTTAAAGATTAATCTAATTAACAATTAAAAGAAACCATTTGAGGGATAATTTGACGAATTTAAAGTACACCAATGAATTACAGCAAAAATATTCTAACTTAACCCGCAGTGTAAATGAAGAATTTATTAACATTCACCCCATTCAGAGAGGTGGAATTCTCACCCCAGAAGCGTATAAAGCCCTTATAGCCTATGCAGATGGCTACAGTCTTTGTGATAATTGTCTTAAGGGGAGAATCGATAAAATTGAAAACCCTCCGGTAATTGAGTTTTTAAAGGATTCTGCCAGCTACTTTAATATAGAAAATATCATGCCCACTGGCGCCGCTCGTAAAGCAAAGCAAATTGTGATGAAAATTCTCTCTAAAAAATATCCTAAAAGAAAAACGGTGGTTGTAGATAGTCTTGCTCATTATACTACCTATCTTGCGATTGAAACAAACGATTTGCGCGTTAGAGAAGTTCCCCACGAAGGATATCCCGAGTTTCAGTTGAATAGTGAAAGATTTAGAGAAATTATTAATTATGTAATAAAGCAAGAGAGTGAGCCACCGCTTTTAGTAGTGCTAACTCATGTAGATTACAAATACGGAAATTATAATGATCCAAACCCTATAGGGGAGATTTGTCAGGAGTTTGATATTCCTTTTTTGTTGAATGCCGCCTATTCGGGAGGAATCCTTCCAATTGATTGTAAAAACGCCCATATAGACTTTTTGGCATGCAGCGGTCATAAATCAATGGCAGCATCGGGACCTATTGGACTGTTAGGATTCAAAGAGGAGTATTATGAGGATGTTATGGTACATTCAAAAATAGAGGGGAATATTACGAACAAATCATTCCACAATAAGATCTGCACATTTATGGGGTGTCCACCAGTCTATGGAGCACCCTTAGTTACCTTAATGGCCAGCTTTCCTACAATCGTGAAGAGAACACAGGAGAAATATGTGTCAGAGGAATCGAAAAAAGTAAATTATGTTATTAAAAATATCCAGAAAATTAAGGACTTAAAAGTTTTGGGCGTACTCCCTAAGATACACCCCCTTACTAATGTTGAGACTGAATGCTTCCAAAAGGTCGCAGAAACTCATCCCCGAAGGGGTTTTTTTCTAAGAGAAGAATTTAAGGAACGAGGGATAATAGGAATGCTTCCTGGAATCTCAAAAGAAATTAAATTTAATACCTTTAATCTAACGTGGGATCAGGTTCAATACTTCACTCAAGTGTTTATGGATATTGCTAAAAAATATCAGCTTTTATGAACTGAAGATGTTATTGTAATTTTTCGAAATTTCATTTTTCCCTATAAAACCTATTTAAGTGTTTCATTAAATGAATTTTTTTTAGCATCTTTAAAAAATTAAGTTTAAAATGTAAATAAGTATATAAATATTTAAATATAAAAAATATCATATTTTAAATATATAAATCCTAATTTAGTAATAATCATAAACTTTTACATAAGAGCAATTTGAAAACTATAGGTTTCAGAAATTCTGGAATAAAGTCTGTTGGTAAAATTCCTTGGGGAACTCATTTTGTATACTTCTATTATACTATCGAGGATCTTATGGACCTAATACTTCAATATTTGGCAGAGGGAATAAAAAACAATGAAGTATGTTTATTGATAACATCTCCTCTCATCATTCAGAATGGAGGTCTGGAATATCTCCAAAAAGAATTGGAAAAATATGCACCTGTTAAAAATCAATTGCTATTATACTCTTATAATAACTGGTATATACAAAACAATACCTTAAATTTAGAGTTTTGTTTTAAAAAATTAAAGGAAATCACTGTTGTAATAAAAAAAGAGACTGATTTTGAAGGTTTACGCATAGCAGGCGATGTAGATTGGCTAAGAAAAGAAGATCTGCATCATTTCCTTGAGTATGAACAAAAAGTTGAGGAGCAAATAAAGGAATTCAATCAATTAGCATTATGTTCTTATCCTATTAACAAGTTTATTAAATCAGAAGTGTTAAGCATTACATTTAAACACGATTTTGCACTATTTAAACGAAAAGGGAAATTAAAAGTTATTAAAAGCACGGAGCGCAAGAAATTAGAAGTTGAACAAACGAAAATCCATGAAAAAATGGAGGATATTCAAAAATTGCATAATATTGGTGTATTAACTAATAGTTTTATACACGATTTTAATAATCTTCTCAATGTGATAAAAAATAATGCTGAATTAGCACGTCTCAACATTGATAGAAAAGAAAATATCGAAAATTACTTGCATGAAATTAGTAAATCCGTTAAACTAAGCTCGGAATTAACTCATCGATTCTTAACTTATTCCAAAAATAAAGGGGACATTCCAACTTTTGAAAGTGTTAATGTAAATAAATTTATTGAAAATCTGGCAGGGATGCTATCCTACTTTATTGCTGAGAATATTTCGCTTGAATTGCAATTAGAACCTTCTCTGTGGAAGGTTAATGTTGATCCGGGGCAAATTGAGGAGATATTAATGAATCTTATTATAAATGCCAGAGATGCATTAACTCACGGTGGAAAAATAATAATTACAACAAAAAATAGCGAAAAATCTCAATCAAAACCAGAACTCATGCACACTTCCATTGATTCAAGACATATCAAAATTTTAGTTCAAGATAATGGTATTGGGATGGATATAAACACTAAAAATCGTTTATTTGAACCATTTTTTACAACCAAGAGAAATGGCATGGGAATAGGATTAACAATTGTGCAAAATTTTGTAAAACAAAATAATGGGACAATTAAAGTGGAGAGTAAGCAACATCAAGGGACTATTTTTGAACTTACCTTTCCCGCGATATAAACTTTATAATTGAATTTTAATTTACTTCTATAATTTAATGATAGTCCTAAATTAATAATACGTAGCGAAAGATTTAGTATGTCAATTAGAAAGCTTCAAAAATCCGTTATAAATTTAAAGGAAAAAAATAATGTGACGATCTTGGCGCATTATTATCAAAACATTGAAATCCAAGAAATTGCGGATTACTTAGGCGATTCATTAGGATTATCTCAAATTGCACATCAAAAAGCAACCACGAGATACATTATTTTTGCAGGTGTGGTCTTTATGGCAGAAACAGCCTCTATTCTCAATCAAGATAAGCATATACTCGTACCTGAAAGGCAAGCTTGTTGTCCTTTGGCAGATTTTTTAACTCCCACTATTATTAAAAAATTTAAGCAGGAATATCCTTCTCTACCGGTTGTTACCTATGTTAATACTACAGCCGCAGCAAAGGCAGAATCAGATGTATGCTGTACATCTTCAAATTCTATTAATATTGTGAAAAAAATTAAAGAAGAATTTGAAGTGACTAAAATTTTATTTGGCCCAGATAATAATTTGGCAGAATATGTTGCGCAAAACTCGGGCGTTGAAATTGTGAAAATTCCCGGAGAAGGACATTGTTATGTTCATTCCCATCTCACATTAGAGAATATAAAAGGCTCTCAAGCCGCCCATCCTCAAGCAAAAGTATTGGTTCATCCCGAATGTATCAAGGAAGTAAGAGAATATGCCGATTTTGTGGGCTCTACCGCAGGAATGTATAATTTTGTTAAAGAAAATCGTGATATTTATGAAGAATATATAATTGGAACTGAAAAAGGTCTCTTGAGCAGACTTTCCGTAGATTTTCCTAACAATAGATTCTATCTCCCCTCTGAGAAGCTTGTATGTATGGATATGAAAAAAAATGAGCTTCAAAACATTAAAGCCATATTAAAGCATTTAGATGCTGAAGACTATGATAAACTGAAGCAATTTGAAATAAAGGTGCCAGCAGATATTGCTGAACGAGCCTTAAGACCAATAAAAAAAATGCTTGAGTATTCTAAGAAGTCTTAAATTATTTTATTGTATTTTTTGCCTAATTAGATAATATTTAATTTACCTTCATCGACAAAAATACTTAGACTTGCTGATCTCTAATTTGTCGGTATGCGACAAAAT
>SHMU01000065.1 GCA_008080765.1 Promethearchaeota archaeon
TTTCTCCGATGATCTGTATCTGTGCCGTCTTACAAAACTTCATTAGAACTCAACCTTATAATGATAATGATAACGCACGTATTTAAATCTTGTCACTTAATACTATCTAACGGCACTTCCTCCCCGCCCTAAAGGACGGGGCTTCCGTGCCGATCCTTTGTGAATTTTTTGATATTTTTTTTCTTATAATCCCATCTGTTCCTAAATACTATTTCATTTTAAAAAAAAAATTTAAGTAAAATTTAATTACAAATATTATTCCCTATTTCAAATTAAAACAAAGTAGCGTGTAAAAAACCTTTTGAAGAAAAAAGCTTTAAATGTACTAATTGTATTCTTGGTAAGCAATATTTTTCTAATTTCAATGTGTATTCCTAGAGTAGGAGGGAATTCAGACACAGAGATTTCTCCCAAATTCGGTTTTCCCCCTCCCAATATTAATGGCAAAATTGATGGTATTATCAATGAATGGGGAGGGGCAACTACCTCTATAGTACCCATAAAGACCAATCCCAGTGATGAGGGTCTAAATATAACAGTTAAAAGCCTCCTATATTTCAATAATTTATACGTTCTATGCAAATATGAGTTAGAACCAGATAGTATCCAAGAGAATGAATTTTTAGGCCTTTTAATAGCTGAGACTGATTCTGAGGATATTAATAATTTAACAGATGGAAAAGTAATTACGATTTCTAATTCTCAAGATGCCTTTATAGATTATTCTATTCAAAATTTTAATTTCACAGAAGATCCCCATCAAGCAAGTGGATCAATTGGGGCAGGGAGCAATTCAACAATAGAAGGTGGTATAATTTTGATGACTTATGAATTTAAAATTCCCTTGGATTCCATTAATAGCTATGATCAAAAATTAGAATATGGAGAGAGCTATACCTTTATGATTTGTCAAGGAAATAATTTTTCTCTTCCTGAAGGAATTGTTAGAAATAATAGTGTGAGTGTCAGTTTAGAGACACCTTCGCCTTTGCTCTATATCCTATTGTTTAATTTTGTTAATCCCCCCTTAGAGGAAAATTATGAGGATATTGTCCCCTTAGTGACAAAAATAATTGTATTTAGTATTGTCTATCTAAGTACCATATTCTACTTTACGAGTATCTTATTGTCATTTAATAAAAAAATCAGAAGATTAAAGAAAATTTGAGGAGGTTTCTAGAGGTATATGCCAAAATTAAAAAAAGCAAGAAGAAATAAGCAAGCCACTCCAATTGAAGATAAGCAAAATTATGCATATAAATCGATTGTAATTTCCATTATACTATCTTTAGCATGTTTAACGATTTCGCTATTTTTCAATGGTGAATTAATCTCAATAACTTTGAGTGGGGATGCTATATGGAAATTAATTGATATAATAATAAAAGTCTTCTCAATCCTCATGTTCTTTTTATTTGTGATAATTGTCATTGGAAATTATAAAGAGTTAACGGGGAAACCGATGAATTGGAAAGAATTATTATTTGTATTCATCATATCCCTTATTCAATCCATTTTAAATTTAACAGTATTTATAATCACATTGATAGGATTGATTTTAGTTATCATCTATCTTTATCTCAGTCAATAAGAAAAGGGAATGCGGAGGCGTTAAAATGTTTCTCTACATAGGGCATAGAGGAACGAGAATTGATTATGATGAAAATACAATTCCTGCCTTTGAAGCCGCTATAGTCGCTGGTGTCGATTTTATTGAGTTAGATGTTCAAAAAACAAGAGATGAAAAATTAATTGTCTTTCACGATAACACATTAAAAAGAATTACAAACCATACGGGCACTGTAAATGAGCTCAATTATATGGAAATTAAAAGCGTTAAAACCAAGCTCACTAATGAAAAGATTCCGTTATTATCTGAGGTCCTTAACCACTTTAAGAACAAAACTAATTTTATGATCGACCTAAAGGATGTAGGGATAAGAAGAGATTTAATACATTTAATCACTGGAATGAAAATAGTAGATCAATGTGTGATTAGTGGAAGAGATTACAATGCATTATCGGAGATTAAAGATGATTTCTTCAAAATATCAGTATGTTATAACATTACAAAAGGGAATTTTCCATTAAAAGCCTTTATGAAACAAGGGAAAAAAGAAAATTTGTCTTTCAATCCCGATATGATTAGTTTAAGATCGATGCTAGTAAAGAAAGAATTTATTGAGATTTGTGTAAAAAATGAGATCATCCCTCTTGCATGGGATTTTTTGAGTTATTCTAATCCAATAGATAAAATTACAGCGCTAATAAATAATGGAATCAAGGGGATTCTTTTTGATAACTACAAACACATTTCAATTATAAAAAAAAGGAGAGCTTTGAAAGCAGGTTAATTATTCGTAGTTTTAATTCTCGATAATCCGTTAGGCAAGATTAAAATCAAATCATCTAACGAAAGTAATGAAATCCATTTATTCATCTTTTCCTCCGAACATTTAAGAAAAGTATTTAAAATCTCTTTTGCAATTTTCCCTTTTGAATTCCCATTAGGACTGGGAATAATATTTACGGTTATATCCGATTGTTCTTTGATTGGATCTTCCGGACCTGCTATAACTTTAGGATAGAGTATCATATCATAGTTTTCTTCATCACTTTCGCGCCTAATCATTTTTAAACCGATAGCTAACTCTGTTTTTGCATTTCTAATGAAACTTTTTTTTCCTTCAATCATGAATGATCCTTTCGGAAGATATTCACCAGAAGGGGGTGTTTTTGAAACTTGGTCCGGATTAACATAAAATACATTAACAACACCCCAATTTTCTTTCCATGCTTGCGAATAACTTGCAACAAAATCTGCAGCTTCCTTAAGGGTTTTTTGGGGTATTTCTCTTTTTTCAGGATTTTTGATAATGACAAGGGGTGAACCAGGAAATATGGTGTGAAAGGCTAAATCATGAGGTTCCAGATATTTGCTGAAGATGGCCTCATTAGATGATGCATCTCTCCCCCCAATGATTAGAAATCCTTCAGAGGAAATAAACCAGCGATACTTTTCGTACCACTTTCTTTCCGGTTTTTTGACTAAAAAATCTATTTTTTCCTCAGAACGTTGTTTTTGTTTTTTTAATTTCTTTATTTTTCTTATAGTTTTTTCTATCGCTTCCTTAGTGCCTTTTTGCTTATTTTTTGCTTTTTTTCCACGAGAATATATTTGTGTGGCATTTTCACCGATACTCTTACTTAAATCAAGATAAATCTCCTCTCCGTTGAAATCTATTACAATCTCTTGAGTGGAAGGAACAATCCTACTAAAAAGCTGTGTACCTTCCATATTTTTTCTCTGTGCTTCCTGAAGCGTTTCGTCAATCTCTACCCAGCTATAGCCCTTATTTCTTGCATCTTTAATAACAGTTAATAATTTTTCTAAAGATTTGAAATTAGCATAAATGAAATCACCATATTTATAATATTTTTCAACATCTTCTCTTAGTGTTTCCAAATATTCTAATTGATTTTCCCAAATTTTTTTTTGAGATTTTATTTTCTTCTCATATTCATTATCCGATCTCTCCATTAATTGTTCGGAATCTAATTTCGAATAATATTTATCGACAGCATTATTAAATGAAGGGAAATATGTTTTTTCATAATCCTTATAAATTGTTAATTCGAAGGGAAGAACTGATATTTGAGTTCCGCTATCATCATACACAATATGGGCATTTATTTCTGAAAACATTAAATCATTTCTTAAATTTTTTAAGGCTACATAGAGATCATCTACTTCTCCCTTTTCTAATTGATTTCCTTGTGAATCCTTTTCAACTTGTGACCTCTTGCATACTTCTTCGCTATATATTCCGGAGATATTTATTTTTCGAGCGAGAAGTCTTACAATTTCGGTGTCCGCGTCTATGATCTGTTCAAAGTCTTCTTTAGTAATTTCTAAAAAGTTTTTTCCATAAGAGGGTGGAAAGGAATATTCCTTATTTGGTAAAATATTTCTGTCCTTTAATTTAATATATTTTTTAGCTATTTTTACAATATTTTCTTCATCTAAGAGTAGATAATTACCCTTATTAAATAATTCTATGATGAATTTCCAAGGTGTCGTATCGGGATTACTTAACTCAAGGATGATAATTCTATCCAGTTTATATTGATAAATATCCACGATCCTTCGGTTTTTCAAAAATTTCCTTAAAGCCATTACATATTGACTTGGATATTTAGGAATGGGGTAATCATAATCTGTTAAATTAATTCTTAAATCTTTTTTAATAATAAGATTTCTATTTCCATCAAGAGTGTTAATTTTTAATATTAACAAATCTTGTACTTCATAAACATTTGCAATTGACCCGCGGGATAATAGAGCATTCAATTCTCTTACTATGGCATAAACATCAACATTAGAGAAGGTTTGCTTCATTTTTATCGCTTTTTAAGATACTTCAAAATTTAATAAGTATTAATAATAATAATAATTATGGGTAAAAGAAAAGCTGTAGACATTCGAAAGAAAAGAAAAAAATTAATTAAGCTCAGAGAGGAAAAATTAGAAGAAGCGAAAAGTAAGGAAGGGAAAGGCAAAAAAAAGGAAATTGACGTACGATTAGAGAAAGAAACCAAACTTTATTGGGCGCGGGCCACCGTAGGATTTGCAAGTGCATTTATTGGAAGACTAATGGGTTTTGTTGGATGGTTATTATTAATTTGGATGCTATTATTCATGCTTCTATTTCCATTTTTAGCAAGTTTTATAATTTTTCGATTTGAGTATGAAAAAGAAGAATGGAATTGGAAAAAGATACTCTCTCCGGGACTTGGAATCTTTTTCTTCTTATTTATGATTACTTCTACGATTATACACACATTATGTCTCTATTACGGGTATCCAATAACCATAAGCATCTCTGGCGTAACATAGACAACCAAGCGTTCTATTTATTGTTGTCCTAAAGAAAAACGGAAATTATTATAACTCTATTGTCTGTTTTACCTTTTTACCGCTCTTTCTTCGTCGAGGCTTGAATTTAATCTCATGGAGGCGATAGATTCTATCGCAAAAGATACATTGAATTTTAAGGGGATTTTTGTCGAGCACCAAAAATTCGGTATCAATAGGTTCTTTTTTTGAATTGCTTATACAAGTTTTAGTTTCACAAACAATGAGTTTTTTTATTATACTAGGCATTTCTACTTTCTTTTTTTCTATTACTTTAAAATCTTCGATGAGAGAAATGGTTGCATTAGGAGATAATATAGAAATTTGCTGCATTTGGATCTCATCGAGAAAAACGTTCTCAATTTTTATGATATCTTTTTTGGTATATTTTTTGGAAGAGACGTTAACTCCGATGGTCATTAAACTATTAGTTTCGTCCAGACCAGTTAAATTTAGAATGGTTAATGCGAATCCTGCATCAACATGATCGATTACCGTTCCCTTTTGAATTTTATCAATTTTTAATTTATATTCCGACAACTCTTGTAGACCTAATCAGATAATTTTTATTAAGGAAATAAAGTAAAATTCTCTAATTAATCTTATAGTCTTTATTAAAAAATGAGCAGCGGAACGAATTTACTCCTTATTCTCACATAAAAGATTAAATAAATAGAAAAGAAATAAAAAATAATATTGTCGACAAGATGAAAGGGTAAGTCAAATTGTCATCAATTTCTAAATCAAAGTAGTCTAATAACCCAATAATTAAGGCTCCTATAAGGGGTATAAAGAGAAGCCCCCATAAATTAAAAAGGTAGTAGGCTTTTAAAATGAGTAAGAGAAGAGCCCCCGACAGATATGCTATAGCAAATCCTGCTAAAAGTCCAATATATGTTTTATTGGTTTCTTTCTTACCAATTGGCGTGATCTTTGTTTTACCAAATGTCCTTCCGATTAAATTAGAAGCCATATCACCAAACACTGACATTATCATCGAGGTGGAAATAATAATTGGTCCTATTGGTTGAAATAAGCCATATAAGATAATAATGGAAAAACACCCGATTGCCATAGAAATATGTGGTCCCAACCTCATATATAATTCCTTTTTCCTTAAGATTTGATTTACTGGTTTTAGTGGATATAATTTTGGTTTAAGGATTCGAGTGAAATCTGCGGTTAATAGTCCAAATAATGAAATTGCTACAAGAAAAATAACTAGATATTGATTGAAAATCATACTATGGGCACCATTTAAAAATAGCGAAAAAAAGAGATCTGAGAAGGTATCCGGTAAAAACTGTATCAAATCAAGCAATATATCCCTTATCCAGGAGCCAATTGTAAAATAGAAGAGAATTATCCCAATAACGAGGAGATGCGTAATTTTTCGATAGATTTCATATTTTAATGGTAATTCATTTGAGGCAGATTCAAGAGATGTAATGAACGTCTCATCTTTTGACTCATCACTTATAATTCTTTTTTCTCTCCACATTAATAAAGAAAAGATGAGGAGAAAGATAGGAAAGAATATAATCATAGTAATATCAAAAGGAAATACAATGAATTGCATTGATGAAAAATGAAAAAAAGAAACCAATACTAAATTAATGGAAAGTGAGCTGAAGAGTATTATGAAATTTCCAAGATTATTAACATAGGCTCCTTTTGCCCCTCTCCTTTTTGCTAACAGAGCAATATATAAGATTAAAACACAGAAGATATAAAATACAGAAATTATAACAATTAGGGGGATATTCAAGATACTAGTAAACTCTTAATATTTTGAAATGGTTATTGAATAAGAATATCTTGGAAAATTCAAAAATATTACGAAAAAGAAAAAAATAAAAAGAATAATTTAACACATAATGCCACTTTGCAGTGTTTAAAATGAGGATTCGTCAATCTGAGGCATATCGGGGTCGTTTAACGATTCTTGTATTTTTTCATCGGGTAATTCATAGTTTTCTAAATTTCCCGTCATATATTCTTTGTATGCTAAAAGATCAAAGAAGCCATGTCCGCTGAAATTAAAAAGAATTACCTTCTCTTCATCGTTTTCCTTTGCCAGGAGCGCTTGATCAATAGCCTCTTTAATCGCGTGATCTGTTTCAGGAGCGGGCAATACACCTTCGGCTTTTGCAAATAAGAATCCCGCTTTGATTACATCTAATTGATGATGCATTGATGCCTCTATTATTTTATTGTTATAGAGATTAGAAACAATTGGTGCAATTCCATGATATCTTAGACCTCCTGCATGGATTGGGCTTGGAATAAAATTATGGCCAAGAGTGTGCATTTTTACAATGGGTGCTTTCTTGGCGGTGTCTCCATAATCCCAAGTATATTTTCCCTTGCAAACACTAGGACACGCTGTAGGCTCGACGCCAATTATTTTTATATCGGGAGTGATCCCCCTTATTTTGTCTCTGGCATAAGGAATCATTAGTCCTGAAAAATTTGATCCCCCCCCCATGCAACCTATCACAATATCTGGTGCTTCAATACCTGCCTTTTTAAGTTGGATTTGAGATTCTTGTCCAATAACAGTCTGATGAAGGCATACAAAATTTACAACACTTCCAAGGGAATATCTAATTTGATCGCTTCGCAAACTATGCTCCACGGCTTCCGATATTGCGATCCCTAAGCTTCCCGGATGTTCTGGATCCTTATCATAATAACTTTTGCCTGCCTCAGTAAATCGAGATGGAGAGGCATGCACGTCAGCATTAAAAGATCTCATTAATATTTTTCTTCCCGGTTTCTGCTGAAAACTTATACGTACCATATACACTGTACATTTAATTCCAAATACGGAACATCCATATGAAAGACCCGAACCCCATTGTCCCGCCCCAGTTTCTGTAACTAACTCATTAATTCCATCCATTTTTGCAAAATATGCTTGTGCAATGGCAGTATTAGGTTTGTGAGAGCCAGTTGGTGAGATTGATTCATTTTTATAGAAGATCTTAATTTTATCACCTTTTAAACCTAGTTCTCTTTCAAGACTTAATGCTCTATGGAGCGGTGTTGGTCTGTATGTTTTTGCATATATTTCCCTTAATTCTTTTGGAATTGGTATGGTAGGCTCTTGGGAGACTTCTTGAATCACACATTCCTTTGGAAAGATCGCTGCTGCCATTTCAAATGGTGCGGGTTTTCCATTCATAGGATTGATTAAGGGCGTCATGGGTGTTGGTAAATCAGGTAAAATATTTACCCATTCTTTCGGTACTTCATTAGGATCTAATAAAATCCTTGCTTTAGAAAGATCTGTCATATTATTTAACTCTTTTTTTTAAGTATGTATCATCATATCATTGGAATTCAATTAATATTAATGCACTAAAAAAAGATCTAAATTAAAAACTACTGCGATATAGTCCAATGCATTAGCATTCTTGCCAACGCCACGGCCACGGCCAAGAAAAATCCCAAAAAGTTGTTTTTACAAACGCCATTTTCTTATTGTGAAGGACTATAGAATATATAGAGTGGAAAATTTAACTTTTTATAAAAAGTTATGGAATTTTTAAAAGAATCCCCTTAAATTAAAAATTAAAGTAAATAGCGCAAGGGATTTGGGAGAGAAAAATATTGTGGAAATAATTATGAGATCTATTATTTTTGGTTCTTCTTTTAAATTACCTTAAAAAGCTAGATTTACATTTAAACTTATTGCCATATCTGCATTATTTTTTTAGCTGCTATGCGCATAACCTTCACGGTCTTCATCAGAGTATCTATTTCTGTTCCCGCACAAACAATAACTAGCCGTTCTGCATTAGTAATAACAATATACCCATCTCTACCCCTCACAATTACCTCATTCAAATTTTCTTGAAATAATTGTTCAATGGTTGATCTTCCCGTCATTAATAGGGCGGAGGCAAGACCACAAAATTGGTCCCCATCCACGTGATATTGAGGAAGTGCTGAAAATGCTATTTGATACCCTTCTCGAGAAACAAGAGCCAACGCTTCAATATCAGCATTTGAGGTGATAAAAGTAATTTGAGGGCTTATTTTCTCTATGTCTTGATCGCTGAGACCAAGATCTGCTCCAAATTCCAAATTTTTTCTCCTTTTTATACATTTATTTTTTTAATATTAATTAGAAGTAAAGATTGTAAAATATGATTATCATGATTATATAATAATCAATATCACTAATTTTATAAATACTTATTTATAAAGTATTTAGATCAGCATAAGATATATTTTTGAGGAGCATAAAATATTAAATTCTCGTTTTATATTATTCATACATAATCATTTAATTATAGTTTATCATTTAATTTCTAAAGAAAAATTATATTTTAAAATATTATGATTACCACAAGAGAAACGATCAATTATCAATTCTCGTTAATTTTTGGTTATCAGAGCCCTAATGAGAATAATATTTCCGTGGGGGATATCATTTCTCCTGGAATGCTGTCTGAAAGATTGATAAAAGAGCTTTCGATTGATGTTATTAAGTATTTCAGCCAATATAATGCGATGTTAAGAGATTATACGGGTTCAGAGCTCTTTTTTGTAGAATTTGAGCTTAACAACATCAGCTTTAAAAAAAGTCTCACATCAATATATCCCAAATCAATGATCTTAGTCCCAGGCAACTATAAAGAATGTGAAAGCTTAATGTTGGCACTTAAACCAGAAAGAGGATATCTAAATATTCATAAATCTAATAACGCAATCAACAATATAAGTGAATTATTTTTTGAGGTTGAAGAATTTGCTAATCGTCCCGAATTAAATGAAAAAGAGAGAGAATTGTTATTTGAGAGATTTGCATCAAGATTTAGCAAGAAGTTATATGGTTCGCTTATTGAAAACAAATGGAATAAAAAATTAGTTGGAATCTCTGAATCTCTTCCTACTGAGAAGGATTATTTAAATCAATATGGAAAATTACAAGCAGAAATAGATATTTTATGGCATAAGAGCCCCAAAGAGATTCAATTGAATTCTCTTAAATTTGAAGATATAAAAGAGCCCTTTGAAGGAAAAACAGCATTGGAACATATTAAATTCAATCTACCAACACCAACGAGTGGGTTCGTAGCTGAAAAAACCTTAAAGTTAGGCTCTAATTTATTAAATCTAGCTAATATTGGTACTATCGATACATTCCAGGAGAAAATAATTAATATCATCATTGATAAAATCAATAAAGAGAAGTTAGAACCAATTGAGGATGCCAAATCAGAAAATTGGATAGTCTCAACTATTGATGATTTTATTAGCGAATTTAACCGAAAAATAAAAGAATATTTTGATCTTTTTGAGAAATATCTAATTAGTGGAGTGAAAGGCACTTTAGATTATATACTACAAGAATTTAATGAATATATAAAAGAACATCACAAAGATCCCAATAATCTTATATATGAACTTCATGAAATAGCAGATGAATTTATTAAACATATTTTTTTAAAAAAAGAAAATGTAATTGCAAACGATTTACGATCTGCTTATAATTACTTTTCTGAATTAATTAATCAAGATATTCAAGTGTTAACAAGTAATTTGCCTAAATACTTGAAAACACGCCATTTAAAGAGAAAAACACGAGTGCTAATAAATAATTTAAAAAGCCAATTTGCCCAAGAAGAGCAACCAGTAAAGGATCTAGCTCATAATTATATTGAAAAGTTTCACGAGTTTATTTTAAAGAACATAAAAGATTTTCCGCTATTATATTCACAAGGGAGAGAATTTAATGAGAAACATCTTTCAAATGAATTCTTTTCTTCCATAAAAGAGAACTTATCAGATTTCATTGAAAGCATTAGGATTAATGGTAAAGATATAATTTCAATAACAGAATTAGAAATAGATGATGGAGACAACATAATTAGCAACTATCTCCATAAACTTAAACGACTCCCGGAAGAAATTCATTTTTTGTTGAGTTATATTTTAAGATATTCCACAATTAATAGATTTTTAAAAGATACCAATACTAACGAAATTTCCGATCCAGTATCTTTTTCTACAAAATTTCATCGTTTTTTGGAGAAAAGATTATCGGGTATAAGCCTTATATGTAAATCTTATATTTTAGATTGGATTATGGAATATGGAAAAATATTTTTGAATGAGAAGGATGAAAAAAAATGGACCTTAAATGATATATACATTGATTTTATTACATATCTTGAAGAGAAAGATGAAGCCACTAAAAAGGCTAATACATTTTTTGATCTTATTGACACTATACTTTCAAAAGAAGCAAATGAAAACGAAAAGAATAGATTATTACAATTTTTAGATATCTATTCCTATTATAAATCCATTACAGAGGAATTTCCAAGATATTTAAAGAGCCAAATTTTAAATGAAATTTCTCAATTAAACCATGAATCGGAACACACTACACCTCTAAGGTATATAAGTAAAAATGGAGAAGAAGATTTCTTTAATTATATACGGGAAAATGAACTAAAATATTTTTCTCCACTGATTCCGATCCCCAAAACTTTAATTCTCAAAACTAATTTAAATAATGAAGAAAAACAGCAGTTTAAGGGAGATTTATACCAAGTTTTGGAATTTAATTTGATGGGAGAGAATAAACTTATTTTAAATGTGCAAGATAATTTTAAAGAAATTTTTAGAGAGTGGATTAAAGAATTATGATAAAAGGGATAAGAAGAAGGAGTACGGCTGCGGAAAGTGCATCAAGATTTTTTCAAACCGTGGATTTGATTATATCTCATTTTAAAAGAGAAGCGGATAAGGAAAAGATTTTTGAAATTGTTGAGAAAAAATTTACATTGGAAGAGCTATTAATTGCTACAGCCTCAATTCATTTATATCACAATATTGGAATAAGGGTAGATGAGGCTTTGGACTTAAGTAAGGGAACTATTGAAACCACAAAAACGATGGAATTAGAACAGAAAAAAATTCTTTATAATGAAGTAAAGATACTTTTAGAGGATGCGTTCAGTTCTGAAATCGATATGTTAAATAGAATAATTGATTTAGAGAATAAATTTATAAATATATTGATTGAATTACGAGTAAATAAGTTACAAGAAGAGAAGGAATTAATAGCGAATCTTGAAGATTCTGTCGAGAAAGAATTGTTAGAGATAGTTCTTCAATTTAATCCCACAAACTTTTATGATTTAATAGGCGATCTCATAGGATTGACTAATGAAATTAAAGGTGAAATATTAGAAGAAGAGGCAGAATTTAAAGATCTATCCGTAGAGTTAGAAAAGAAATTAGTAAATGAAGAAAAACAAGATAAATATTTAGAATTATCCTCATTGAATAAAATTATTGAAACAATTAAGGACGAGTTTGAATTTAAGTCATATAAGGAATTAAAGATGGCTGCAATGCCTATTAGAATGATTAAAAAAGGAATTATAGATTATGAATTCAATAAGTTTCCTGTTTCAATTCCGGGTCTAGAAGCATTTAGGCGCGCTAATGAGTTAAAAAAAAATATAATCGAAAAAATAGAGGTGAGTTTGAAAGAAGAAATTAATTATGAAGAATTTGAACAGCAGATGCTCAATTATATGAAGAAAGAAATAATGCAAGAACTTAACACAAATCCTAATGATTTGGTGTATTTCTTGCAAAATTTAAATGAAGAAAGCTTTAAAGAAATCATATACCTCTTAAATAAATACGGAATTAACAATATTCTTAATATTATCAATATCAGCGAAGATATCGCTTCTGAAGTCAAAAAAAATATGATTAGATATAATATAGAAAAATTTGAGATTATACAATTAAATGAGGAAAAAAAAAATCCATTGGTATTAGCCAAAAAAGTCTTAAATAACATAAAATTTACATCAAATACTCTTGATGAAGAGGATCTTGATCTAAAAAAAGTTCTTACCGAAGAGAGAGAGAATTATCCTAAGATATGGGAACAAATTGAAGAGGAAATAGAATATTCTTATTTTGAATTAAAAGATTTTCTAAGAAAAAAGGAAACTGTTGACAGAGTGTTTTTAGATGATTTAAATTTAAATAATTATAATCAAATCATATTTCTTCTAGAATTCGATAAAATTTTAGAAGATTTAATGAAAAATTCCTTTTTTTATATTTTATCAAAAATATTACGACAACTAAGCAGAATTATAGAATCCTATCTAAAAATTTCTAACGAAAAAGGTCTATATTTGTTAGCATTAAGAAAAATAGAAAATACCACAGAATCAGAAGAATGGGTGAAAATAAAGATTGAAGAATTAGTAATCAATCGTATAGTTAAACGACAGAAAGAATTAGTAGAGCTTTTTGATGCTCAAAATAAAGCTTTTCTTATTAATGGGTTTATCTTAGCACGATTGATGGATAATTCATTAGAAAGTGCGATAAAAATTCTTCAAAATGAGGATAGTCCCGTATATAAGGGAATTAAAAATTTAAAATTAAAACATAATCTTATCTCTCCGATTTCTTACTGTATTGCTTATGATCTAATAAAAAGATTAGAGAAATCTTCGGATATTCAGAAAGAGAAAGTAAAAGAGGCAAAAAAGGTAAAAGAACTCGAGAGGGAAGAAATTAAAGAAGAGATCAGAAAAAAACAAGAAATAAGTACATTAAATTGGATTGAAAGAAAAATCACATACTCTCTAATGAGGGTCAGTAGCGCAGGAATCAATCCTAATCAACTATATTGGCAAGAAAAAGATACTAAAACCGCTACGGATAATATAAAAGTCCATAGTGAATTAGAGGGAAATCCCATCGAGTTGATTTCTGATTTTTTTCTTTTTTGTGTCAATAAAATTAAGGCCATGACATCTGGAGTAAAGTTACCTAATGAAGAAAAAATCCGACAATTTGTAACCAATATAACGGAAACAACCATACAAAAGCGTTTAAATCGTATTCCAACAACAGAAGAAATCAACAAAATGTATGAAGGAGAGCGCTTTGAAATAGCACAAGAAGTTGCCAAAAGAATCGGTAAATTTTTGGATAAAGCGATATATACAAAATTTAAATCTAAGAAGGTAGGATCATAATCATCATGATTTTCCAGTACTCTTTTTAAAAATGTTTAATTTGCAATGAATATAATATTAAGTAATTAGAAAAGAAGAGTGTATTTAATATGTCCTCAATTTTATCTAAAATTAAAAATTATTTTCGATACCTACTAAGTTCACTCAGAGAAATAATAAAAGGAGGTATTTTATTTTTATTAGCGATTTCAGGAGTATTTTCAGCGGTTATTTTTCGTTCACTTGATTTTAATGGTGTGATCATCAGTATTATTAGTATTTGTGTGGAATTTTTTGCTATGGTAATCTGTTACTTCACTTTTAGAGCATATTTACAGCAACGGGACAGTAATGGAGCGGAAATCCAAAAAAAGCAAAAGGAGCTTAAATAAAAACTATTAAAACCATTTTTCCCAGAAAGAAAAATCAATTGTATTATGATATTTTAACATATCTCTTAATTCATTCAATAAAATATTTGGAGTATAGATCCAGGATTCATTCCTATTAAATGAAATACATTTAATATTGTTATATTTAAATCTTGAGTTAAATATAAGGGCATATGAGGCAACTTGAGGTAAAGAATATAAAAAATTTCCTTCTGGTTTATAATCTATAATCCTTATTGACCCATTTGTGATCTGTATTAAATCAATATGACCGGTTACATATTTTCCATTTATTTTCCTCCAAATAGGTAGCTCGATACAAATAGACTTCTTATCCTTTATTAAGATATTTTTTAGAATAGGATCATGACCCGGTGTTTTATTAATACCATTTTTCTCATAATTCTTATATACCTCATCGGCATACTTAGATAACGCATTAGTAGCGTCCAAAGCTTTAATCTTTCCGGAATTAATCAGTTTTTTACTATAACTTCGCAAGTATGATTTTTTAATGCCTTCCAATTTGAATCGAGAAATTCGAGGAATTTCTTTTTTATTAAATATTTGATTGGGAATTTTTGCCTCATACACATCCTTAAAATAGAGTTCCAATCTTTTATATTTAGTCCCTCCATTAGTTAAATTAGCCATACGATTTTGATGATAATGAAAGGAATATCGAATATTCTGATGATAAAAGTCTCTTTTTTTAAGGAACATTAATTAAAATAAAGAATACTTTCAATTAAATAATAGGTATTATGTCATTATTATCTTGATGCCTCCTTAGTCAAATCATTTACAAGGATTAGAACCATCCTTCTCTAAAGAGAAAAAACGGACCCGGCAGGATTCGAACCTGCGACTTTCGGATTAGAAGTCCGACGCCCTATCCGGGCTAGGCTACGGGTCCCACTAAATTATGATTAAAAGAAGAAAACACAGAGAATTACAAGTAAATTAAAGCATTTAAAATCTTTAAAGTTTATTATAATTCATTATTGTTAATAATACTTAAAGGAATTTAGTGACCTTTTCAGACTCTAATTATTAAACTATCTAAGAAGGAGTGGATTTTTTAATTAAGGCATCGATTGCAATCATATTTGATTGAGGAGAATATGATTTTACAATCTTTGCATTTTTAATGGTATGTACCATCCATTGGAGTGCATTCAATTTATTTCGCAATTTTTCTATAGATCTTTGAACCGAATGGGGTTTCGCGCTAAATTGATATATATGGAGAAGAGTTCCGCTGAGCTTTGAAAGATGACAAGCAACATCAAGATAGTTCAATGAATGTTCGGGCAAGTTCATAATTATTCGATCTATCTTATTTTGCAAGGATCCGCTCATTGGGTTTTTCGGATTCAATAATGCTTTTACGTCCATCTTATGGGGAATAATAGTTCCTTGTAAGTTATTTAATTGCATATTTTCTTTAAGTAATTTAATTGCAGCAGGATTAATATCAAATGCATGAATTAATACCTTTTTATATTTTGCCAGCTGTACTGAAAAAGCACCGACTCCTGCGAATAAATCAGCAATGCACTCATTATCTTTTATGTTGAGAGAAGAGATTCTTTTTCTTTC
The DNA here is from genome assembly GCA_008080765.1 of Promethearchaeota archaeon. Taxonomy (GTDB): domain Archaea; phylum Asgardarchaeota; class Lokiarchaeia; order Sigyniarchaeales; family SOKP01; genus TEKIR-8. The sequence goes on from SHMU01000065.1 coordinate 15,927, forward strand.
AAAATTTAATCGGGGGGAGAAAAAGACTTTGTTCAAATCAATTTTAAATTTGCAATGATTTTCTTTATGAATTGTGATTGTACCTCTTAATCCCGTTAGAAACTTTAATTTTCTTAAGCGATATGTTCCTCCGATCTTACTCCGCTTTTCATATACCGTTTTAACATTATTATTTACTTCAATAATTGCTTCAGCTACTTTTTTTTTAATTTTCTTTCTATTTAGCACTTGAGTCCCACGATCAAATTCCACGATGGCAACTGTTCCAACAAGATCATATGAGTGGGGTATCAGTTTATATGCTTTAGAGGGTATTTTATTTCTTAAAGCTTCTTCTAAAGAGCGTGCCTTGTAGCTAGGATCTCTCTCTCCCTTCAAAGGGATAATTTGAAAATTGAAGCGATCTTTTAAATCATCTTTAATCTTTTGCTCAACATCTCTTTTTAATGGAAAATAAAGTGTATTTTCTTTTTCTATTATTTTATATTCTTTATTGAAAAATGATATTTTATTATAATTTTTAAGGGCATTAATTAATCTTTGAGCATCTTGTTTCTTAATTGCAATATATGGAATATAAGTCATATTATCACCTTGTTTTCTTCCAATCGTTAAAAGTTATATATATTTGTGCATCGGGAGATAAGATCTCGGTAATCAATTCTCGAGAAAGTTCTCTTGAAGATTTAGAACAGTTTATAAGAACAGTTCGATCGCATATATAATTACTTTTTCGGAATACAATGTCTTTTTTATGTCTCAAAGGAAGATCCTTATGGCCATAACCAACAAAACAGTCCTTTTTATTTTCTGTCTGTATGGTTACTTCGATTTTTTGTCCATTTTTAATTGCAACCTTCAATTTTCGAGTAAGATCCTTACACGCTTTTGTGGCCTTAATTCCCAAGATACAATTCCCCTTTTTAGTGAGTGATTTATCTTTTGTTATCTCTATAGTAGTGGAATGACTACATAAAATATTTTGATGACCATAAGCTCTAATTGTATCTAAAACCATATCAGAATTTCCTGCAGATTTGATGCTTTAAATAATGGAATCTTAATTCTTGGTTTAATTAGAGAAAATAACCTGTCATAAATCTTTCTATCAAAAGGTTTTACTTCATTAAATTGAGTTGTATACTCATCAGGAATTAACATTGCACATTTAATATATGTAGAGGAGCTTTGGTTAATATATCTTATTATCGATTTTTGCAATTTATGATACAAATTGTTAGAGAAATCCTCATACCAAATTGCTTCATGCTGTCCCATAGGATATGTATTGATTAATTCTATAGGAATAATACCAAAAAATTCTGAGAAAAATATACAATGGATATATTTCCGCGGAATTATTTGATTATTATCTAAAATTCTTAGCCATTCTAAAGAGAGGGGAGATTGGGTTCCTTTTACATCGAATTGGGGAAATAGAATGAGATATTTTACATGATGTGGAATGCGATAACGATTTTGTAATCTCCTTTGATATCTATATATTAGGGGTCTATATTTGCTTTCAAAAGAACTTAGGATTTGTCCATGTGGTTTATAAATCTTTTCATAGATTTCAAAGGCAGGAGCCAGCTTCTTTAAGGAGCTTAGAGCATTAACGAGGCTGGGATGCGATCTCACCCGCTCTTCAACCAATTGCCACAGTTTTCCTTCTCTTATTGCTTGGCGAATTGTTTTCAGTTCTAATAGGGAGAGAGATAGATTATGTTGTGCCAAAAGCTTGATCTTTACTTCATTCTCACATTTTAACAATTCTTCTGGTGTATGCGTGGAGCAAATAGGACATACGCAAGGAAATTCTTTTAGTTCATCAAGGTGTGCTGTTCCGGTAATAAGTGAGAAATATCTATTATCTTTAGCATATAAAATATATGCCGCAGAATCCATAAGATCGCATCCAAAGGCAACAGCTAGTGAAAAGAATTGAGGTAGCCCCAGACCAAACATGTGAATGGGTTTATCTGGATTCAAATAATGTTTAGCAAGAGTGAGAATTTGAATGATGGAGTTAAATCGATAATCTAAAAAATATTTTACCAACCCTCCGAGAGCATACACTCCAAAGTCCAGATTAGACATTTCGATACTACTCTTTTTTAATAAATCTGGATAGAGAGACCCATGAATTGGACCCATCCAACAACATTTCTGCGTTCTCCGTTTGATATTGTCCTTGGCTCTTTGTATGCTTAAATTTACTTTCTTTTGTGCCTCCTCATATTCATCAGTAGGTTGTACAGGTGCATCCAAAATGACTGGAAGATCAGAACCTATTCTTTCTTCGAATTCCTCAATTTCATAGGGACTTATCATTATCTCTTCATTATGATACATATACTGCTGAAATGCTCCACTGTCAGTGGCAATTAATCCATCAAAATCTAAATATTCATGAATTCCTTTTTCAAGTACCTTTTTTCTTTCTTCTTCGTTCTGATAAAGAATATAGGCATTAGTAAAAATATTGTTGAATCCTAAATTCTTTATTTCTGCGGGTTTCAATAAATTGTTATAAGGATGGATTACCGGAAATAAGGTTGGAGTTAAAATTTTCTTCTTCTTAAACTCAAACTCACAAACTCTTCCCAATGCATCCGTGTCAAAAATTTCAAATTTCATAAAAGGGGATTATTAATTAATTTTTTATTTAATCGAAAAATTGCATGAGGCGATCCTTATCTGAAAGCTCTCCTAACCAATCTATGTTTCCAAATTGATATTTTTTATAGATTTTATCATTCTCAATCATTTTGATGATGATCTCTGAAACTTCTTGTATTGATTTATTTGAAGTATCAATCTCATATAAGGGACAAGTAAGTTGTTTTTCTATCAAATAACTAGTACAATTTCCTAAAATTTCAGCTTGAATATTTTCATTGATTTTGGTATTTGGATAGTTTCTTTTTTTTAATCGATCTTTTAAAATATCGGGATGACATCTAAGAACTATTGCCAAGTTGATATATTGATTTGGAACAATATCAGCAAAATGTCCCTCTATTATCATATAGGTGGTTTTTCTTCTATAGGCTTTTCGTAGTATTTTATTCATATAGGCGTTTAATTTAGGAAAATCTGCAATATATGTTTGTCTTTCTTCATCATAGTTTTCATAGAACTTTTTATCAATCACCAAGTTGTTTAGAGAAATTAGCTCTGTTTTCAATTTTTCAGAGATTTGTTTTGAAACGGTTGTTTTCCCACATCCAGGTGTTCCACTGATAACAATAGTTTTCATTTTAAAAATTATTTATAAAGATATTGTAAAAATTTAGGGATACATACCCAAAATTTGAATATACAAATACATCAATTCATAAATCTTTTAATATTTTAATAAACCACTTTTTCAATATTAAATGCAAAATACTTCGAATCTATCCCCCAATGAGATGATGGTTCAGAATTTTTTAACTAATTGCGAAAGAAGTCCCCTCCATTCATGGAGGGGATGAATTTCGCAGAGCATCTACATGGTTTATGCTGTGGGTGAGATCTTCCGCATTATACATCACTAAAGTAACGGACCCCCTCCTTTTAAATCCCTCGCATACTATACACTAGTAGAGAAAGAGACCCTCGCAAGGAGAAGAGAACGTGCAATTAACCCAAAAAATTCGGATTTATCCCACAG
>SHMU01000066.1 GCA_008080765.1 Promethearchaeota archaeon
CCGTTCTGCTCACATCTGGTTGAAAATGAAGCGTGCACAGCCGATGGTGTCGTGTATTTGAATCCGTTGCTTCTCGTTCGGGAATATCCGTAACTTGATGGCTTTACTCATCTATATATAGGAAAACAAATCATCACACTTAAATAGAGTAGAGTATGATGATTTTCTGATTTTTTTTGTTCCAAAAAAAATAGACCTCAATTCATCTCCACCTTGAAAGGTGGAGTGTTCTTGAGGGGTCATGATAAAATCATATAATTAAAAATATAGGATGAGTTCTCTAATTTATTGTTTTGCTTGAAATAAGGAATAGAGATTTATACAATTAATTCCATGTAAGAGATTGAAGGATTAAAAAGGGAAAATTATCAATGGAAATATATAAAAAATAAAAAGAAAGAAAGGAAATTGATTAATATCCTTTATAATCTGGTTCTTTTCTTCGTAGAAACGCGGTGATTCCTTCTTTTACATCTCCCGCAGACGAATTAACACCGAAGCCCAATTGTTCGAATTGAAGTCCAATGGGAATTGCAACTTGAGTTCCATACTTTAAGCATTTCTTAATTACAGTTAAGGATGTGGTTGCAGAATGACCTAATGTGGATGCTTTCTCGTCTACCAATTTCTCAAATTCATCCCCCTCTTCGGCTAAAAATGCCACATAACCCCAATCATACATGGTCTGTGCATCAACGCGCTCTCCAAAATAAATCATTTTCGTGGTTCGTGCTAAACCGATGTGTTGAGCCATTCGTTGAGTACCTCCATTTGCAGGAAAAATACCTCGTGCAATTTCCGGAAACCCAAAAAAGGAACGCTTACTGGCAATAACTAAATCGCATACAAGTGTTAATTCACAGCCACCACCAAATGCATATCCGTCTACTGCTGCAATTAATGGTTTTGGGAAGGCTTCAATTAAATCATAGTATCGATGTCTCATCTGCATTGCAATTGACATATGAATAGGGATATTTGGTTTTACTCCCGGACCAAAGGAAGCGGATAAATCTGCTCCTGAGGAAAATGCTGGTTTTTTAGTATAATCCTTTGTTCCCCTTAATACTACGCATCTTACATTACTGTCTAATTCGAACTTTTCTAATGCTTCGTAAATTTCTTTAACAGTTAAGACTTGAAGGGCATTTAACTTATCTGGTCTATTAATTGAGATTACGGCATAATTGCCCTCTTCATTCTTCTCTACTTTTATATGTTGATATTCTTCTTCGGACATTATAACTGCCTCATATAGGTTACTTTCTTCTATTCGTTTTTAATTATTTCTTATTCATTGTTGAATTGAATAATTATATGTAATTACCCAAATAATTAAAACAATTTGCATAAATGCAAAAAAGTTCATTTACTTACCAAATTAAATTAGACGACATGAATAATTAAAGAAAAAAAGAAAAAAATTTCAAGATTAAAGAATAAAAAATGCTCCTAAGAGGTTCAAGAATTTGGAGCAATAGCAAGTAAGGATATTCTTCTTATTTTCGCATCTTCTTAAAGCCACCAGACTTTAGGAGATCAATTGGTCTGAGATAATCTTTTCCGGTTTGTTCAGCTACTTCGTTCAGAATTGATACAGCTTTTTCAGAATTCTTTTTTCCCCAGCCGAATGGACCGGGAGCGTTCATACCTGCCATGTTGGCGTCATCAATGATTTTATAACCGCTTGCGATGCCTTCTTCTAGGATTCGACATCCTTCATTAAGCAGGATGGCAAAAGTAGTTTCTAGATCAAAAATACCAGCTGCTTCTGCGTTTTTAATCTTAGCTTTTATAGCATCTCGTCCTTTACTCCAATCATAAAATCCTTTTCCGGTTTTTTGACCTAAATCGCCTTTTTTGTATAAATCATTTATAACTTGTCCTTGTTCAAAGTCCGGGGATAAGGTTTCTTTATAATAATCCATCACATGATGCATTGTATCGATACCCACGAAATCAGTTAACATACAAGGGGGCATAGGCATTTTACCACCTGCATCAGCATCTAATTGCGCCCAGTCGAGATCTTGTTCGGCGGTTTTGTCAAAACACCATGATAAATAAATTTGGACGGGAGCATTTAACCGATTTACAATAAATCCCGGTCGATCTTTCAACACAGGAGCGATATATCGGTCTCCACGGAGGCATGGGAAGGTTTCTGCGACAGCCATTGACTTCTCAAAGGTGTCATCTGAGGTATCCTCTCCACGAATTACTTCTATTAAACGCATCAGAGGTACCGGGTTAAAGAAATGCATGCCACATACTCTGTCGGGCGCACCGCTATCTTTCCCAATTTCGGTAATGCTCATCGTAGATGTATTTGATGCAAAAATAATATGATCTGGTCCATTGTCCATCACATTCTTGCAAACTTGTTTCTTAATGTCCATCCGCTCGACCACTGCTTCAATTGCAAAATCACAATCTTTTACGGCCTCTGCCACATCAACACTTTCAGAGCATCTGGCCATTACATCATCCGCACTTACGCCTTCGCCTAATTTTCCTTTTTCCTCGAGCTTTTTAATTCCCTCTCTAATACCTGCAACTCCTTTATCAACAAATTCTTGCTTAATATCTACCATTACTACGCTATGACCACCCATTAGGGCTACTTGTCCGATACCGCTTCCCATTAATCCAGCGCCAATAACGGCTATTTTTTTACTATCAGCCATTTAATTTCACACTCAATTCATATTTTAATTGATTTTTTTAATTCAATTTAAAGTAAGTAGTTAAATTTTTAAATATTTAAATTTCTTTTGAAATAAATTAGACATCGCTTATAGAGATAAGCTAATTGTCATGACTAAAAACAAACATAATTTATCTTAAAATGATAGTAATATAGAAGAAATTAAACATAACTCCTCACCATTCATGTTTCTTCTTTATTTCATATTCGAAATGAATTTATGGGAGCAGTATAATTACTATTTTGAATTCCTATTAAAATAGTTTTATTCAGTAAGCTTGTTCAGTGAATTACGATGTAAGGAAATGAAAAGATAATTTAGGGACAACTATAGGTAAAATACCAATTCCTCTATGCATACATCCTTTTCGGGATCATTTTCCAGATAATTAATCTCAATGTTTTTTATCTTGTCACCGAGTAGATCCTTAAATGCTGATTCAAAATATCCTTTATTTACTCGGCAGAACGCTTTTCCGAATTTTAATTTTTCCCGATGTTTCATAGGCTCCCGTAGAAAGCAATGATTTTCGATAATTATACGCAATTGATTTTCAGATTCTTGTATCTCTTTTACTTTGATAGAATAAAAATCAGTGAGTTCTTTCAATAAGATCTTAAGAGATTCAACGATATCAAATTCTTGTTTTTGATATTTTTCCTTTATTCGTTTTGCAATCTGATGTCCGGGACCTGCGCCCATCTGATATAAAATTGAGAGACATGTATTTCTACCGAAGATGTCATAAACCATATAAACCATGCTTTCGGCGATAATTTCAAATCCTTTTAACGGTTTGAGATTTGCAATGGGATTTGCAATGTCCTCATTTATATTCTCTTTCTCTTCCATTTTTCTCAATATCCCACTAATTATAAGTAAATAATTATGATAAGTATCTATTATTAAAGAAAAATAAATATTTTTAAAAAAGATAATTAAATTCAAAATTATTTGGTTTCATCATTACTCTTATTTTATATTGGATGGCAAAATATAAGCATCCCCTAAGAGTTATGGAGTGCAACTCAATATGATATAAAACGAAGGTTGTTACTCGCGTTTCGTCAATTTCTCTATAATACCAGAATATGTTACAATCCAAATTACTGCTGTCAGGGTAAGAAAGATTCCTTGAAGCAATCTCGAAACACTTATCAATGCTTCTCCCAAAAGAATTAATGCTAGACCGATCGAAAACAAAAGGGACTTAAGATCTTGGTTTTTTCTCCAGTTAATAATGAAGAGAATGATGTTTAAAATAATGATAACCGTTGAGACAATCGTGAGAATCCTTAAGGTTGGAAAGATGAGATGAATTATGCTAAGAATAATAGTAACCATTAATATAGAAACTCTCACAAGTAGCGAAATCTCATAAAAGGTCAATACAAAAATCAATAAAATTAATTGAGGGATCAAACCCACGAAAATTAAAAAATTTTTGACGTCTTCATAGATATTTAGCACTAAATCGGTTGATAAAAACCAAAAAAGCCAGCCCGCTCCTGCAATTAAGAAAAAAAGCACCATATAAAGCGTAAATTGATTTCTTTCCTGTTGATAACCTCGATATAACAAAATACATATAATAAAACAGGCAATACTAATAGAAATAAGTCCAAAACAATTTTCACAAACCATTTGATTTACTTACCTCCTTTTATCCAAAAATATTTTTTATTTTAACAAATCGGTCTTTGAAATATTTCTCAAATTCTGGTTTAAATCCATTTTCAAACACCGATACTTCTCCAATAAAGTGTTTTAAATCATCTTCAAATCGATTAAGAAATTTCTCTTCGATAATTTTAAGATGTCTATTAATCAATGCACTTGCGACATTTTTAGATGATTTTGATACAAAATATAATTGATGTTTGGGATTTATGAGGAAATTAAATACTGAATTACCTAATGTAAGAGAATTGATAAAGCTTTCTCTTTTTGTGTTAATTTCATAAGAAAAGCTTTGTATTGCAGAAAAGAATCCACTAATTAAATTAGGATCTAACTCATCTGATGGGGAATAACTAAATAACGGAATCCCATCAGATTTAATAATGAAAAACGCGTCAATTATATTCATTTTGAATCAATACCACTATTATTAGGATAGAATAGTATTTCTTATATATATTTGATTTCTATATGTTAAAAATATTATAGTAATATTTAATAATTTATGCATTTTTAGAATCTTGCGTGTTTAATTGATTAAGATAATTTAATCCGTTAAACTGCTGAATGCAATAGATCTTTACTCTTCTTTACTCTTCTTTACTCTTCTTTACTCTTCTTTACTCGTCTTTACTCATCTTTACTCGTCTTTACTCATCTTTAAAAACTACATCAATTATGTTTGAATAAGTTATCGCCCAAATTGATGCGGTTATCATAAGAAGAACTCCTTGTATAGATTTTGAAAAGTAATTAAATATCATTGCTATCATATTAAAGAATAATCCTAATGAAAAGAATAATGAATTGAGATCATTATTTCTTCTCCAATTTCTTAGAAATAAAACAATATTTGCTGTGTAAATTATGGAGGAAATAATAAAATACAGTCTAAAGGAAGGATCAAAGATATATATTCTCAAAAGAGGAATAAAAAGATCTAAAGTGCTTAAAACCGTAGCGGCAATTATAATTGTAATCCTTATATATAATCTAACTTCATAGAAGGATAAGATAAAATATAATAGGACTATTTGTGGCAAAAAGCCAATAAGTAATATGAAATTTTTCATCTCCCCATACACGTCAAAGATCCACTCAGTTGAGAGAAACCAAATAAGATAGCCAAATCCATTTAAAATGAAAAATAGCGCTATATATAAAGTAAAAACATTTCTCTGTAGAGAAAAATTCTTGATTAATACAATTCCAACTCCAAAACATACAATACTAATGATAATAAGTCCCAAACAATTTTCACACATGAGAGATTATCACCAGAGGGATTTTAATTTTACAAATTTGTCTGAAAAATATTCTTTAAATTCTTTATCAAATTTCTTAAATGTAGAAACTTCTCCATCGAAATCTTTTTTAAGATCTTCTTTAAAAAGATTTACAAACATATCTTTTATTTCTTTCAGGTGCTTTTTCATTAATTTTGAGTTTATTTGGGTAGAGGATTTAGAAATAAAGAATAAATTGTATTTATAATGAAAGAGGAAATTAAAAGTAGAAGCACCCAATGTAAAGGAATTAATAAAATTGTGTTCCTTAGAATCCAATTCATAAGAAAAACTTTGAATTGCAGACAAGAAACTACTAACTAAGCTTGGATCTAAGTCTCCTGAAGGTGAATAGCTGTATAAGGGAATCCCATCAAGAGTAGCAATCCAGAATTCATCTATTAGATTAATTGTTTATCCCTCTCTTTTTTCAATAGATATAGTTCTATAAAACCAATAAATCGAGAGATCCTCAAATAAATTTATTTCCATAATTGGTAAAGACACCACATCAATAATTCTTATTAAGGATCCTTGAAATATTTTCGCACATATTTTTTGATTACAATAATCGTTTTAATTTTTGAAATAATCCACCATCATAAATTTTTTGAAATTCTGGTTTAAATTTTTCAAATACAGAAATCTCCCCTTCAAAGTTTTGAATAGCTTCATCAAATTGGTTAGTGAACCCTTCTTGTATGTCTTTTAGATACTTATTAATTTTTTTTGGGCTCACTTCATCAGAAGATTTTGATACAAAAAATAATTGATATTTATGATCAATAAGAAAATTAAATAAATATTCACCTAGTGTTAGAGAATTAATAAAGCGATGTTCATCGGGGTTCATCTGATAACAAAACTTTTGGACGGCAGAAAGAAATCCACTAATTATTATATCATTCTCTTTTTGTTTTGGAGAATAAGTAAATAACGGAATTCCATCAAATGTAAAGATCCAAAACTCATCTATAATGTCAATCTTTTTCTCAACGCCCTCTTTTATTATGAAACAATTATTATATGAAACAATTAATATATGAAACAATTAATATATGAAACAATTAATATATGAAGCCATTTAGAAGCCTACTCATTTAATAATACTAAAGAAAAAAGATTAATATAAAATCTTGTTCCTAATAGTTTATAAGTGTTTTAATTCGCTTTCTTCCGATATTAATAGCAAATGCTACTCTAAAGCATAAATAATTTTAAATCCCGTAAAAGTCTGAATTTAAAATTATTTCTTCTAAATTTACTTTCGTATTAGGGTAAATCAGTAGTTCATCAGTCTCATATCCTTTACATACTTTTACTATAGTATTCTATAGTAATGAGTGAGTGTTTAGGTGACCAGCTGTATCGGGTGGGGAACGCCTCACAACTCTTGGGGGTATCACCACTCACGGTAAGGAAATGGATGTATGCGGAAAAGCTCAAGTCGTTAAAAACCGCAGGAAGTGAACAACGGATTCCCGAATTAGAGATACGGAGAATAGTAGGCATTTCAAATAAAGAACGAAAGACCGTCCTTTATTCGAGAGTATCCTCTCACGGGCAAAAAAGTGATCTTGCGACTCAAGAACAAGTACTCGAACAACATGCAACTACACACGGATTTACCCGCGTTTTAAAGCTCAGAGACATTGGAAGTGGGCTGAATGGAAAAAGGCGGAACGTGATCAAGCTCTTTCAGATGGTCAACAATAATGAGATTAACGTGGTCATCGTGACGTACAAGGATAGGCTCACCAGATTCGGTTTTAATTACTTAGAATCGTATTTTACATCGCATGGAACGAGAATCATCGTGCTCAATAGTGAAGAAGTCCGAGATCCGCAGAAAGAACTGGTCGATGATCTGATTGCCATCGTGACCTCGTTTTCGGGCAGGGTGTACGGATATAGAAGCCATAAGGCAAGACGAATCGTATCTCATTTCAAAAAGGAGGTAAACGCATGAAAACCCTAAAAACCGTGAGAATTCGGTCTTTAAAACTCACCAAGAGGAAATACGAGAAAGTTGCTCACGCGATTGACTGTTTCAAGGAGTCCATGAAATTCTTGATTGACAAGTGCGTGGAGAATCCCATTTTTCGAAAGGTGAGCAAGAAAGGAAATGTCTATTACACCTATTCTTCTTTTCCGAAAATCAGAAAGAGTTTCTATTACGAATGGAAAACTCTTTTTCCCGACCTCCACACGCATTATTACCATTCGTCTGCTCGAATCACGGAGGATGTCTTGAAATCGTGGAATTCGTGGTGTTTTAAAAAAAAGAAGCGGCTTGCAAATCCAATATATAAAAAAAATTCAATGAAACTCGAAGAATGCCTGTGCTATCTTGATTCTTTCTTTATCCATTTTATAAATTGGATTATTTTATTAGGGTGTTTTAGGAGAAATACGTTGAATTCATTCATTTCGGAATTTGTTAGCAAATAGGATGATTTGTTTAATAAACTCTTTTGGTCTTGCATTATGGATGACATGATCTGAATTTATTTTTTTATATTGGCATTGTGAGACAATTGATTGGCCATTCAGCTGAAAAAAAGGGAGCATCTTCAGCGATTATCCCTAATACATATTCTGATATGTTTTTAGCAAGCCATATAGAAATAAGCCCTCCTGAGGAATTCCCAGAAAGTATCGCGGGACGTTTCACAACTTGTTTTAAGAATACTTCCATATCAGCACCAATCGTTTTAAAAGAATAATTATCCGTTGCCCACTCAGATTTGCCGTGCCCCCGAATATCAACAGCAAAGACCTCAAAGCATTTGGAAAGAGGTTTAAGCACTTTATTATAATTCTCCCAGCTTGCTCCTTGCCCAGGAATTAACACTAATGGAAGACCATTTGTAGGCCCTCGAATATAATTCATTAGGATATCACCAGTATGAAATCTCTTTTCTTCAAATCCTGCTTTTTCTAGTTTTTTCTTCATTTCTTTTCCACTTTTTGTTATTTTTCAGATAAGTTCTGCTAATAATAACAATTCACCTGAATTCTTTCATTATCAAAAAGAACATTTAAATGCAGATTTATACGGGTATATTTTGATTTTGGAAAATTATTAGAGAAATTATGAATAATACTATAGAATATAGAGATAATGCGAGTATATCGAGAGCTAGAAAGTCAAGAGTAGTATTAAGTAATAAGCTAGAAGTGTTATAATAGTGAAAAATACTGAAGTATTTAATCCATTGAATTTCTTCGGGAAAGAGAATATATAATTGCCCTAAAATAAAAAATGCAATTAACACGAGGAAATTTATGGTTAAAGATTTTCTACGATTCAGAAATGTTGAGAATGCTAGAGCTGTAACTCCAATTGATAATAAATGCAAACTTAGAAGTATCAACGAGAGTAAAATTGCGCTAAATTCAATTTGACTAATAGTAATTAGTGGAAAAACGATTATCCCCGATATAAGTGCAAGGAAAAGAGCAGAAATTATCACTAGATTTGAAAAGATGTAGCTTAGAAATTTTCCTGAAACAAATTCGTATCTCTTAAGAGGTTTAGAGAGTATTAGGTTTATTGTTTTTTCTTCTACTTCAGTTGGAACATCTTGTGATATTTTTATGGTGAAATATAATCCTATATATAACCAAGCAAAAGAGAAGAGATAGTAATTTAAAAATCCCAAAAAAACGGATACCTCATTTTCAATGTTCAAAAATGAATAAAGCAACTCTGACGAGTTTGTAATAGATTGTTGCATTCCAATATTTGAATCTGGGTTAAAGATGGATAAAAACCAGAAATACAATAGTGCTAATAAAAATGAATAAAGCAAAATTCCCTTTTTATTATTTAGAAAATTATGTTTTGCAATCTGATAAAACTTCACCTAATTTCACCCCCTTCATAATATTGGATAAAGATATGTTCTAGTGAAGAGTTTTCTATAAGAAAATCATTAATTTGAAATTTGTGCTCTTGGTGGTCGGTAATTTTTTTTAAAATTCTTCTACTATTTTGCTTAGAAATCGAAAAGATAATCTGATTTCCATTATTATAAGTAATTGTATATTGATTTTCAGGGAATTCTGATTTTAAATATTCGAAGAATCGTTCTCGTGCTGCAGAAGTCTCAAAGTCTAATTCAAATTTTTTGATACTCTTTGCTTTCAAGTCTCTAATATCAGCAACCTCGATTAATTTACCTTTATTAATTATAGCAACTCGTTCACAAAATTTCTCAACTTCAGATAAGATATGACTTGAGAAAAAAACTGTACAATTAGAGATCTCTTGTAATTCTTTTATAATTATATAAAATTCCCGCTGCATTAAAGGATCTAAACCAGATGTAGGTTCATCCATAATCAATATTTCTGGCTTTCCCATTAGAGCTGATATTATTCCAACCTTTTGTTTATTCCCTTTACTTAAAACTCTCATATCTTGGTTAAGATTCAGTTTCAACCTCTCTGCGAGTTCAGATATATAATTCTGGTCTATATGAATGTCGAATAAAGTTGAAAAATACTTAAATAAGTGATTTGCTGTAATATTAGCATATAATCCTAAATCACCAGGTAAATACCCTATGTTATTTCGATAAAATACATTTTTTAAGGGATGAACTCGTTTTCCTGAGATATAAATATCCCCTTTATGATAATTGAGTAGTCCCATAATGCATCTAATTGTGGTCGTTTTTCCAGCACCATTTGGACCTAGAAATCCAAATTTAGAGCCATTTGGTACAGAAAAGCTTATTCCATCTACAGCTTTTATTTTTCCTTTTTGATAGTATTTTGTTAAATTTTGTATTTTAATGGCGTTCATTATAGTTTTTCATTTCAGATGAATTGAAATATAATATAATTATATAATATTTCATTTCATATTTAAGTCTTTTCATTTCATCTGAAGTGAATAATTTAATAAAAAGAATTTCTTCTATTATTATAAGAAACTTAAATTTATTTTCGTTAGAATCTAATAAATTATAATGAAGAATCCTCATCAGTTAGAGCCTTTCCTAAATATGGTTAAAGATGTAATCTTTAATTATCAGGAAGAAGATAAAAATGCAGAAGAATTTCTGAAAGATTTAAAAGCTTTTTTATTGAATCCATTGAGTTTACAAAAAGAAGCATTTAACTTAGCGAATGAATTCAACCAGTTAAATATTCATGAGAAGGAATCTGAAGACTTTTGGAATGAAATCAAAGATGTTATTGAAAAAAATTACAAATTAAAAAAAAAAGAATTTCCTCTCTTTCAAACAAAACTTAGGGATTATGAAAAAATTCTTATCAATTTCATTAGTGATATCGGAAAAAGTAAAGGAACAAATGAAACCTTATCAGCTATTATTGGATATCTTTTAATATATTCACATCTCACTCAATCACAATTACAAAAATTATCGGGATTTTCCAGAGGAGCTATCTCAGAGAATCTTAACAAATTGGTAGAGAGGGGATTTGCTAAAAAAAAACGATTAGAGGAATCTAAAAAATATGAATATTCAATTGGAGAGGACTGGAAGGAGATCGCACAAAATGTATCCCTTGTAAAAACATCAGGGATTGAAGAAATGAAAGATTTCATTCAGCAAAAATATGAAGAAGTAAATACTGATGAAAATAGATCTAAAAAGGGCGCATCCATTCTTTCTGAAAGATTGGAAGAATTAAAAGTGTTTTTTGATATGTATGAAGAAATTATTGAAATAATAATGAAATCACCAATAATAAAAGATTTAACTAAAAATGATGAGAACTAATTATAATATTAAATTTAATCCAGATATTAAGAAAATAGAGCATGACATAGTGCAATCATTAATTAATTCACAATTTTTTGTTGGGGAAAAAGAATCAACTACACAAATAATCTCATATTTTATTACACGGAAAGAACTCACCCAAAAAAAACTAAAAGAATTAACTTCATTATCGAAAGGCTTAATCTCACAAGAACTCAATGCTTTGCTTAAGAGGGGAATTATTGAAGAAAAACAAGCTATGCAAAATAAAAGTAAGATTAAGATATATACAATGAATTCAATCAAAAAGGGTTTTATTAAATCATACCTTTCTGCTGTGAAGGATTATCTGAAATATAAGGATCAATTTCATCGTATTAAATCAGAATTGGACCAAAAAAGAGAAGTATTTAGAAAATTTGATGAATATGAAGCTCTTATGGGTTTAGTTGATCTCTTTTTAAAGTCAATGCCGTTAACAGAAAGTATCATAAGCATGCTAAAAAAGAAAATTGAAATAGACGATTAGCGAGAATTGAAGAAGAGTGTTTTAGTTAGATTTTTTAGGATTTTTGTGTGCCTATCGATCTCTTCGATAGATGCAATCGAAAATATTAATAAGTGTGCTCCTCTTTTTTAACTTAAAAAATAAAAAATTAATGAAGATAGGATGACTGAAGGAAAACCAGATTGGTATCCCATGTGGGAAGAAATAGGAATTGATATACAAAAGCATGATCAATTGCTTGCTGTATTACCTACTATTTACAAGGAAATTTATATTGATCCTCAAAAAAATCGTCCTAAAGCAATGAGCTTTTGGGATTTTGTGGTGGGAGATATTCACGGAATTAGAATAAGTGAATTAAAAGAAGCAAAAGATCAAGGAAAGAAAATTGTAGGTACATTTTGTCTATATGTTCCCGATGAAATTCTTTTCGCTTTAGATTGTATAGGGATTGGATTATGTGGTGGGACAAATTTTTCTAATTATGCTTCTGATGAGTTATTGCCAGCTAATACTTGTGCATTAATCAAATCTGCGTTAGGGTTTGGAATTGGAAACATTTGTCCCTATTTTGCAATGGCAGATCTCTTAATTGGGGAAACAACTTGTGATGGAAAAAAGAAAGCGTGGGAAGTATTAGAGAAATATAAACCCATGTATGTAATGGAAACTCCTCAATGTAAGACGAGAGAACAAGCAAGAGAACTTTTTATTGCTGAACTTAAAGCGTTAATTATACGATTAGAAGAATTAACCAATAAAAAATTGACAGCGGAAAAATTAAAAGCATCGATGGAGAAGATTGCAAAGAAACATGAATTAATGGCAAAAGTTTATGAATTAAGAAAAAATGATCCCGTCCCTATCTCAGGTAAGGATGCCCTCTTAATGTCTCAAGTGGCATTTTATGATGATCCTGATAGGGAAATCCAAATGATATCAAAGCTTGTTGATGAATTAGAACAAAGAGTAAAAGAGGGAGTGGGAGTGGCGAAAAAGGGATCAAAGCGAATAATAGTAAGTGGTACACCAATGGCAGTTCCTAATTGGAAAATCCATCATTTAGTAGAACGTGAGGATGTTGTAATTGTTGGAGAAGAGACTTGTACTGGGACACGATATTTCCAATCTAGATTCGATAAAATTGAAGGTAATACCATTGATAAATTAGTAGAAATCATTGCAGACAGATATTTGGGAATTAATTGTGCTTGCTTTACTCCGAATGATGCCCGATTGGAGGATATCAAACAATTGGTAAAAACTTATAATGCTGATGGAGTAATTCTTTATACACTCTCTTTCTGTCAGCCTTATGAATTTGAAGCCATAAATTATAGAAAGGAACTGAAAGAATTAGGTATTCCTGTGATAAATATCACTACAGATTACTCTTCAGAAGATAATAGTCAATTGAAAACACGCATAGATGCATTTCTTGAGATGCTAAAATAATTCAGAGTTCATAATCTTCTGTTTATTTTTATATTTCAATTTTTTTTTATCATTATTGACTTAAAATCAATAAAACATTATAATCATTATAATCATATATATATTCGATATTTACATATCGCCTCTTACTCCATGAATAATTATCAACCTAATTTTATTTTATATCTCTAATAATATTTTATTTCAACAAATTATGAAATCTATAAGTAAAAAAAACCAGCGAATCATGATTTTTATCGATAATAGCAATATCTTTAAGGGCTTTAAAAAATATAACATAAAAGCAGATTATGAAAAGCTTAAATTTATTATCGCCCAAGAAAGAGTCTTAGAAGGAATTTTCTTATATGAAGGGATTGTATATCCCATCAGTAATAAAAAAAAGAGATGGTATAATGATTTGAGTAAACTCAGTGGATATACAATACAGACAAGTTTTGATAAAACCGTATCCCACGATGTATTTGAAAAGAAAATTGATGTAAGAATTGCTATAGATATGGTTTCATTCGCATATGAAGATAAATATGATGTGGCAGCATTAGTTTCAGGAGATGGAGACTTTTTACCGGTGATAAAAAAATTAAACGAATTACAGAAGAAAGTTGAGGTATGGGCATTTGAGTATTCATTGGCATATGTTTTAAAAGATATTATCGAGCCAGAGAATTTATTTCACTTAGATAACTATTTGGAAGAAATTAAGATTTAATCATTCATATCGTATATTTTAAGAATGAGGTTTTCCACGTTTTCATCAATAATTTCCAGGATTTTAGAATATGTCTGTGAAGAAGCATAATAAGGATCAATTATATCTGTATTTTGTGCTCCATTAAATTCCTTTAAAGTATATAATTTGTCTTTAATGCCCTTAATATCTCCATAGCTATTAATAATATCACGTTTATGGCTTTTTTCCATTGTAATGATTAAATCAAATCGTTCTAACAATGCTCTATTAATCGTTTGAGGGCGGAAATTGCTATGATCAATTTGTTTCTGGTAAAGATAAGAACTTGATTGGGGTTGCATGTAAGTAAATGCATTAAAAAAACCAGCGCTCTCAATATGCAAATTAAGTCCATATTTTTGAGCATAGTATTTTGCTAAGTATTCTGCAGCAGGAGAACGTGCAGTATTTCCCATACATACGAAAAGTATATTGTTAATTTTACTCATTTTCAGTTTCAACTATGTTGTTTTTTATTAATTGCAATAAAAATCTACTTAATTTCATAAAAGATATAATTAAAAAAATAAATTGAATGTTTTAGTCCACATCCAACATAATTTATAAAACGTCTTTTATTGTTTTTTTTAATTTTTTTGCTGTTGCTTGGATTTTTTCTGGGGAATCATTTATAGTAATACCAAACGCAGAACCTAATCCCGGATCAGAGACACCAACGCTGATATTGAGCCCTCTCTTTAGAAGATCATCAGTCTTTGGAAGCATTCCTTTTTTATATGCTACCTCTGGGTTATTGTAAAAAGGACATACAAAAGGACATTGTTCTTTTGTAACAGTCATTTTTCCTAAAAGATGTTCCATATTACTATAAACATGCCACCCAGATTCAGAAATAGTGACACATCCCAATTTATCAGCCAGCTTCTTTGCACTGTTCTTAGTAGGCATAAAGAAAGTAAGTAATGTCCCCACATCCCCCTCTTTATCTAAAATTTTTCTAAATTCAATTTGTTCAATATCAGAGAGCTCCTCTTTTAGAAGTTTTTTATTTTGATGAAGTTTTTCCTTTATAGTATCAATTTTTTTTAATTGAGCCTTAGCAACAGCGGCAGTAAGTTCATTCATACGGAAATTGAGTCCCAGAATGGTTCTTTTACCTTGTTCGACTCCCTTTCGTAAGGGTAAATGCCCTTGATCATGGATAGCAAAAGCTCTATCATACAATTCCTTCTCATCAGTGATAATCATCCCCCCATCTCCAGCAGTTATCGTTTTATAGACATTGAGACTAAATGCTCCCATATTACCATAGGTTCCTACCGACTTTCCTTTATAGGATGCTCCAAATGCTTGAGCACAATCTTCAATAAGGATTAAATTATGAGCATCCGCAATCTTTAAGAGCTCATCAATATTACCAGGATTTCCCAACATATGAACTAACATTATTGCCCTTGTCTTGGAACTGATCTTCTTCTCTATATCCTTAGGATCTAAGGTTAAACTTTCATCAATTTCGGCAAGAATCGGAATAGCACGCGCAAAAATGATTGAAGTAATACTTGCGATAAATGTATATCCCGGAACAATAACTTCATCTCCGGGTCCTATTCCCAAAGCCCACAGAGATGTTAAAAGCGCGGATGTTCCCGAATTGACCGCAAGAGCATAGTTAGATTGTGTATATTTTGCAAAATCTTGCTCTAAATTCCAAACTTTTGCCTTAAATTGTGGATCAGAAGTATCTCCATATCGATAAAGATATCCCGATTCGATTACTTCCAATAATTCTTCTTTTTCTTCTTTCCCAATTAAATCCATTCCCGGTCCCGGCATAATCTTTTTTTTACCCAATCATATATAGAATTTTTCTATATTCAAAGTTCTATTTTCAAATTATTAAAAAATATAAATAATAAAAGCAAATTAAAATTAATTACCTAATTTAAAAATATTCTCGTGAGTATAAGAATTGAATTCTACAAACGAAGAGAAAACCTTAGATAAAAACATTAAAGTTCCTATATTAATATTCCTAACATTTGCTCTTGGAGACTTTATTATTGAGCTCTTTGTCTATCTATTTGGTGTGCGTGTCTTTCATTTTTATGAAACTGTCGTGCTACTAAACCCTCTATTACTACTTATTGCTTATGTGTTATATGCAGGATACAATATGGTTAATGACCCCATTGTGGGATATTATGCAGATAAACCAAAGAAATTTTGGCAGAAATATGGAAAAAGGACCCCATGGATAGTTTTTGGAGGTATTGGACTTGCGGGTTCATTTATTTTAATATTTGCGGTTCCTGATATTGATCCACAACTCAATATAGCCAATTCTTTGATAGTCTTCTCTTGGTTATTAATATCAATTTGCCTCTTTGACACTTTTTTTTCTTTCTTCGATACAAATTATAATGGCCTAATTCCAGAGAAATTCAGAACAGACAAGCAGAGATTGCGCTTATCTGGATTTGAAGTGACGATGGGTATTCTAGGGCAAGTCATCGGTTCCACACTTTCTCCCTTGTTTTTTGATGATGAAATACAGAGTTCGTTTATTGTAATGGCACTTGTAATGGCTGTAATAGCAATTGTAATTGTATTACTTCAGATTTATGGGATACGTGAAACTGAGGAACAGAAAGAACGATATATACAAAATGCGGATCAAATGAGTGAAAAAAGTTTTCTCGATACTTTAAAGATATGCGTCAAACAACGTAGCTTCTTAGCCTATCTATTGCTCTTTACTTGCTATCAAGCAACAATTCTATTATTATTGGGATCTATTCCATATTTAGTAGAATTTGTGTTACAATTGGAAGATGATATGGAAACATTTATTTTGCTTGGTTACATTATTGGAGGTTTAGTGTCGGTACCAATATGGTCTAAAATTGCGTTAAAGAAGGGGAATAAGAAAGTTTATGTATTAACAGGGGTTTTAACATCTTTGCTAACAATTCCCTTTTTCTTTGTAAACAATCTATGGCTCGCCATCCTATTTAGTGCCATTTTAGGAGTGGGATTAATCGGATTCTGGCTTATGTCTAACCCAATTTTAGCAGATGTTATAGATGAAGCGGTAGCAACTAATGAGATCAGACAAGAAGGAGTCTACATGGGCGTAAGAATATTCTTCGCCCGGATAGCATTAATCATTCAATCCATAACCTTTGTAGTTATACATGTTTTAACAGGATTTGATCCAGTAGCAGAGAATCAAACAGCTCTTTCAATTTTGGGTCTTAGATTACAGATTGCATTGATTCCCATGATTCTAATGCTGCTAGGAATAGCTATCTTTTATTTCCTATATGACATCACCGAAGAGAAGAAGGAGCAAACCAAAATGAGACTTAGACAACTGAAACTCTAATAATTATTCCTAAATAATAACAATTTTTTTTATATTTTGTTTGTATTTATATTTTTATTATACATCTATTATTATTGTTTTTATAATTTCTTTAATTAAATGAACTTGATTTAGAAAATACACAAGAAATAAGCAATATTAGTTCTGCTAATAAGTAATATAGCATTCCACTAAAAAAAATAATTAAAATAGGGCTAAAAATGGAAGCAGATCCCGATACATATTTGAAATTGGAAGGTAGAATGGAAGATTGGGGACCCTTTGGAAAAAAAGAAGGAGACTGGCTGATAATGACGGTAGGAAATCCTTTGGAAGGACATGGATATGCCTTACCTAGATCTATTGATAATTTAGTTGCCCAGTATGTTGGATTGAACATTGCATTAAAAACGGGCTCTCGATATGTGGCTCATATTCCCTATACGACGGATCATGCGGGTGATGTAGCGCAAGACTGGGCTCCAAAATATATCCCCATAAAGCAATTCATAGAGAAGACAACACAATTTCTTAACTATCATATAGAAACATATAGAACTATGGGACTTAAGGCATCTAAACTGTTTATCTATTCGGGACATGGTGGAAATGATCCCTTGAAAGAATATCAAGAAGACTTAAAAGAAGAACTCGGATTAGATAAATTGATTATTGGAACGGGGGGGATCCTAGAACAGCATGTCAATGAAGTGATGATTGCAACACGACAATTGGCAATTCAGTTATCTGAATCTAAAGAAGAGCAAAAGAAATTAGGAAATAAATTCGTTCAAATCTTATTGGGTGCGGGACATGCCGGGCATATGGAACATTCGATGGCATATGCTTTAGATCTTATGGATGAAGAGAAATTAGAGAAGATGAATGCACAATTAGAGAAGGATTTTGAAGCAACCTTAAAAGAATTTCCGCCCTTGGGAGGACTCGGAGGATATTTATTGGCAGGAAGCAAATATGAAGAAGCGCTCGGTACCAAGAAAAACGATAAATATAATTTATGGAAATGTTTAAAAACATTAAAACGACTAGACGCAGGCAAAGTAAAACCTTACAAGGAATTAGGAAAAATGGTTATTGATATGATCATTGATTTGTATTCCAAAATCCTTCTTGAGAATTAATTTAGTGATGTATAATGCAGAAAATCTCACCCACGCCATAAACCATGTAGATGCTCTGCGAAATCCATCCTCTCCATTAATGGAGGGGACTTCTTTCGCAACTAATTAAATTCATAAAAAAATGGTATCAAATTGCTACTACGTTGAACAATAAACCAATAATGGCAGTTATACACCCTTTTGTTTCTAATTTTATGGAAGATATTGTACATACATATTTAGACTTGGATATAGATTTATTTTGTTTTAATTTTGAGGGCTCCGGATTAAGTAATTATTTCGCAAATTATTTTCAACTTTTAAGAGAATTACATAGATATGACAAAAATAGATTTGATCAGCGAATTAAATATGTTATAAACTTGAGATTACCTTCAAATAGATATAGGAATCAGCCGTTTCCCGCGGAAGATATGATTACTCCTGCTTTAGCAACGGATATAATTGGGATTAACCATATTGCGGGTGGCTTTAGACCTAAACCAAAACCCTCAAGAAAGAAAAAGAAAAGCAAAGGAAAGAGGCAAAAATCCAATACTAATTTGATTGAGATAGAGACTTATAATTATCAAAGAATTGCATCTATGGATGATTTTAGTAATGTTTTCCAAAAGCCCCTAATAACACCCAAGTTTAGGGATTTTCAGAATGCAAGTTATCAAAATCGTAATGATTTTAGAAGAAAATTTAATTATCTTAATAGCAATATGGAACTTCAAGTAATACATAAAAAAATTAGAAGTAATATCCCTATTATAGATACCCTTAGAAATAAAAGCGGAGTACAATCGGATTTAATGAGTAAATGGAATATATTAGATGATTATATTCACAGTTACCTAAAATCTGGACATCCTTGGACGTCCTCTTTAATGACCTGTAACTGAAGGTCTTGAGCGCTCCATGTAGGAACGACCAATGTGAATGGGTCTTACCGTTGGTACTTGGCGATATTTCTCGCTGCGTTTAGATCA
>SHMU01000067.1 GCA_008080765.1 Promethearchaeota archaeon
GATTTATTCATAATTGGAGGCACAACAAAAGATTTTTTTGGGTTGTCCACCTAGTGATATTTAGTCGGGAAACCCCCGTGGAGATGAATTGAGGTCTATTTTTTTTTGGAACAAAAAAATCCGAAACCCATCGCACTTAAACTATTTAAATGATGATTTCTTCTTTTTAAGTAACAGAAGAACGATTCGAGAACCAAGAATCATTCCTCTGGTGTACCGTAGGGACTACGGGATGTTACGCCTTCGGAGATAATGTGAGACTTCAGGGGCTCTATTCAGAGTTGTTGGAGCTGTTGTCGAGGAACAAGGAACTTCATCTTGCGAAAGATGAATCTCCACCATTCATGGTGGAGTAGTTCAATAAATAATATTAAGTAAGATTTTCAATAAATTAAATTATTCAAATTGAAAACAATTTTTATGGTGAATTAGGATGGCAGACGATGAATTTTTTATCCGTAGGACAAGAGAGATAATTCAAGAGATGCAAATTCCACTTATCGATGAACAAGTGTACGACGATTGCGATATTCGTGAAAAGAATGCGATTGCAGAAGTCACATTCGAATTTGAAGAAGATGAATCCGTAATCCGAGGTTTTTTAGGCTTAGCTGATTATTTTCAAACGGTGATTATTAAGAAAAAAGAAGAATTTTATATCCCACATTCAAGTATTGTCTTTCGATTAACAAATTCTTAGGGTTTATTATTTTGTTAATATACTAAATTTTTTTTCCTTATTTTTAGCTTTATTTCACATTATCCTTTCCATAATTAAAGGGCTTATTGTTATAATATTCAGAAGTATTAAGGATTTTGAGAATTTCAGATTCCGAAAGATCATACCAGTTTTTATATGCCTCGGCGACCGCAAAGTGTCTTGCATTTCTAACATTAGGACAGTAAATCTTATCCACTTCTTTACCTAATCTTTGTGTGGTTTTTAAGGGGGCGGTAGGAACAGCAAGGAAAATTTGTTTAGGCTCATATTGTTTTACCATTTTAATGGCAGCAAGCATTGTAAATCCGGAAGCAAGTCCATCGTCTAAAAGAAATATCATTTTTTGAGAAATCCTCTTCCTATAATCTTCTTTAGTGGTATATTGTTTATTATAAAAAGCTAAACGATTCTCTATTTCTTTTCGGGTAATTTCTGTAGAGCGGTTGATATCTTCTTGAGAGAGATTTAAATACGACAGGAGCTCATCATTGAGCAATACAGTACCATCTGGAGTCATAGAACCGAAACCTGCTTCAAGATTATATGGAATTTTTATTTTACGTACAATCAATAAATCATAATTTAACCCTAATTCGGAGCAAAAGCCTTCAGCAACGGGAACACCCCCATTTGGAATTGCAAAACAAAAGCATTGATGAGGATTATTGGTGATGTAATTGAAAACTTCTTTCGTTTCATTATTGATAAATTCTACCAATATTTTTCCCGCTTGAACTCGTGAGTCATATCTTTTGAAACTCATTGTATATAATAAGTAGATTGCCCCTCTTTATAAGCCTAAAGGTTAGAAATCATAATTGATATTTCTTTTAGGCTCTTTGTAGATAACTTCTTTAGTTTATTTCTTAATTTATGAGCCAAGTTTTGTTTTTTGTTCTAATGATTTTGCTTTTAATGAATTGAATTTATAAAGAAAACCATTTTATTAATATACCTAGTCTATTATCTTTTAAAGAGTATCTATCCCCTGATTTCTATGCCTACCTGTCTTAAAGATTTAATAGACAATCAAAAATCATAACTCTCTGATCTTCTTTATCAAGCAGATAGAAGATTAGTATTTTATTTTAATTATTTCTATAAGCCTAATTTCTGGATAATTAAATTCAGTATGAGAGATAGATACATTACAAAATTTTTTTATAATTTAGACTATTTTATCATTTGAAGATAATTTTTTAATATTTTGATATTAGAATTGATGAGGCTAACAGGCGTAGCAATATGGAGCATATGGAAAGTGATTCTAGCACCAGAATTATTAAAGAGACCTTTCCTTCTGAAATCGTCTCCATTATTGGATCTATATTTGCGGGCGTTGTCCTCACCATCCTCATTATTCCTTTTGAAAGCTTTTCCGTACTCATTCTGATGGTTCCCGCAATTCTTTCTTTACGGGGCAATATAAGTGGTCCCTTTATTGCTCGTACTAGTAAAGATTTAATTATAGGTGATTTTAATTTCAATACATTGATCCAGAATGTGTGTGCAACAATTTTTTTGTCCTTGGTTATTTCTAGCTTGATTGGGATAATTAGCTTTTTCCTTAATGAATTTATTTTCATGGTTAAAGCGTTTTCCTTTCTAACTTTTCTTATTATTCCTATACTCTCGATCTTATTGAATTTATCTATCTCAATTCCAGTATCCACCTTCCTAAATTATATCGCATTTCGTTATGGTTTAAATGTAAATAATGTGGTTAATCCCCTTATGACAGCGGTTGATGATTTTTTTTCAGTATTTAGCTTCTATCTCATCTTAATACTATTGGGGGTTCCATAAGCATGAATATGGAGAGATTGTCATATTTCAAAAAGGTAGTAAAAGAATCTCTTATTATGCTAATTCTTTCCTCCCTTTTAGGACTTATTTCTGGAACCATATTATCCGTCAATGAAACCATTCTGTATAGCATACCTATTATTCTCCTTACTCTTCCCGCGCTTAATTCTTTAATTGGAGATATTTCTATCGTGTTAGTCTCAAGATTAAGCACCCATCTCTATATTGGCACTCTCCCTCCCGAAATAACTACTACTGAACGATTGAGGCAAGATTTTATTGGACTCTTCA
Source organism: Promethearchaeota archaeon (assembly GCA_008080765.1). Classification (GTDB taxonomy): domain Archaea; phylum Asgardarchaeota; class Lokiarchaeia; order Sigyniarchaeales; family SOKP01; genus TEKIR-8. Next base: position 2,819 of record SHMU01000067.1, read on the forward strand.
TAACAATTTTTTTATCATTTATAGCACTCCTCTCTATTGGATATACAATCTTATTTTTTTCAGGAAAAGAAATTGTAAATCCACTTATTCTTATTGGGATTTTATTTCTCACGGTATTTATGTTATTTATTTCTTTATTCATCATTCTTTTTATGCTCTCCATATTCCTATTTAGAAAGAATCAAGACCCTACTAACATTTTAATTCCCTTTACAACTTCTCTTATAGATTTACTTACTCCTTTATTGCTAATTACTTTAATCACAATCTTTTTATAGAATTAAAAAAAACAATTATTAGTGAACTAATTTCAAGATGCCCGTAATAAAAAAGAAATTTAAATACCGGCCAATTTCACTCAAAGAAATTTTGCGACAAATGAAACAAAACATCGATCTGATGATTGATTTAGCTTATGTTGCAATTAAATTCGGAAGTAAGGAGATTGCCGATGAAGTATATAAAATAGAACAAAGAATTCACGAATTAACATTTTTACTAAGCTTTCAAATTATTCAAACTCATCCACGAGGACTTAAAAACGCAAAAGAATTGGAACCTATTATTGTTATGGGGTATTCCATCGATAAAATTTCCGATGCTCTTTCTGATATCGCTCGAGTGGTATATATTAATGGTGACATTACCGATTTTACTCAATTATTCTGGGAAAAAGTACCGGAACCGATTATAAAAGTTAGAGTTAAAAAAGGTTGCGAGCTCATAGGACAAATAAGAAAAGATATACATTTTCGCTCTAAATATGGTGTCACATTAATTGCAATCCGAAGAGATAATAAATGGTTATTTTCTAAGGATGAGAAAGTCTCTCTCAACGATATTCTCATTGTGAAAGGAGAAAAAGCGCCACTAATGCAATTAAAAAAGGAATGCAATGATGATGAACCCATTTCCTTTGAATTGGAAAGAAGTATGAAGGAACCTGCCTTTGATATCTCTGATCCGGAAATTGAAGAAATGTTTTTAAATCTCAAAGAAACCTATATTCAAATCACTGATATCTCGGAAACCATGACAGAATTAGCGTTAGCTTCAGTATTTTTCAATAATTATGAAGTTGCCGAGGATGTTTTAGAGATGGAGGAATTAATGGATGGACTTAATATCAGTTTCGAAAAAGATATTTTAGAATTGGCAAGTCAAATGGATAATACACGGGATTTAACTGGTATTTTTCGTATAGTTTATTCTTGTGAGTTAATTGCTGATGCAGCTAGTACAATTGCGGAAAGCATTATTAAAGGTTTTAAACCACACAGAATTCTTCAAGACGCAATTACTGAAACCTCCGAAATTGTTGTTCGAGAAAGACTTTCCGAAGATTCATATTTCCGGGGAAAGAAATACGAAGAGCTCCAAGATAAACGATATAAACGTGGATTCCACATCATTGCTCTAAAAAGAGGTGATAGATGGATTTACAGTTTTGAGCCCGACTTTATATTTAAGAAGGGGGATCTCCTAATAGGATTGGGCCCCCAAGAAACTGTAGATGCATGGCGAAGGTGTGTAAACCCAGAGAAATTTTTAGAAGAGAATTAAAGGAATCAACTATTTGTTCTCAATATGAATAATGTAAAAAAACAATTCATAGAGACACTTCAAGAAATTGCGGATTATATAATTAGCAATTCAGAGAAGATTGACTCCACCAGCATTATCACCTTAATCGAAAAAATCATAGAAATTAACAACAAAGGAAATAGAGTTTTTATTTATGGGGCTGGACGATCGGGATTTATGGGACGGGCTTTTGCCCAACGTTTAATGCATTTGGGAATCAATTCTTGTTTTGTCTCTGATGCGGTAACATATCGTTATACTGCAAATGATCTTGCACTTGTCATAAGCGGGAGTGGAGAGACCACTTCCTCGGTTGCGATTGCTCAAAAAGCATATAAAATTGGTGGTTTTATTGCTCTCTTAACAGGCACTCCGAAGAGTACTATTGGTGCTCTCTCAAATTTGATTATAACGATCGAAGGAAAAAGTAAAGATAAAGCAACATCTCAAAAAACACTAGCTCCTTATACAAGTTTATTTGATATTTGTACCCTCTCTGTATTGGATTCAATTGGAGGCGTTTTAATGACGTATCTCAAGGTTACTGAAGAAGATATTGATAATCGACACGCCTCAATTGAATAATTAGAACTCTCTTTTTTTTCGAGAAAACTGGGAAGTATGTGTAAAATTAAATAATAGTATTTTTTTATAGTAGATAAGAAAAATTACTTTTATTAGTAATAGGAAGTGGTGTGGTATGAAATTGCAAGATAGTATTGATTACAAGTCTATTTTAGATTTAGAAATAACTGTGGATGAATACAGAGATAAATTAGATGACCTATTGAAACAAAATAGAATAGGAATTGCGGAGCGTAGAAAAATTCTTAGGCAAAAAACACAAGAATTTAAGGATAAAAAATTAAGAATAAATGCGGACTTAAGAAAGAGATAATAACTTTTTTATTACTTTTTTTATCAATTATAATTCCCTCTTATTTCTCTTTTTTTTCTTTATTGTTGAGAATCCTCTAGAAAATGAGATCTAGTTTTTTTTAAACCTCTTAATAGGTTTAAATTTTGCTCAAAAAATTTATCACCGCCTGGTGTTTCCAAGATTCCTGGGCAATTTTTAAATCTTTTATCATTTACAAGAAAACTAAAAGCATTCTTTCCTATATTTCCCTTACCAATATGCTCATGCCTGTCCAAACGTTTTCCTAATTCGCTTTTGGAATCGTTTAAATGGAATGCATAAAGATATTCCAATCCAATTATCTCATCAAATTCATCCCATAGTTTTTCGTAAGTGTCTTTAGTTCTGAAATCATATCCTGATGCGAAAGAGTGTTCAGAGTCAAAAGTGATCCCTATCCGTGTTTTATTTACAACTTCATCAATGATTGCTATCATATGTTCAAATTTATAGCCAATATCATTCCCTTGACCTGCTGTTGTTTCAAGAAGAATAATCACATCAGAATTTTTTGTTTCGTTAATTAAAAGATTTAGTTGGTGAGCTATTCTTTTTAATGCCTCAATATCTTTCTCATATTTATTTTTGTTGCCAGGATGTATATTGACATAGTCAAGTTCTAATTGTTCTGCCTTGTATAGTTCATCAACCATTGCCTCATATGATTTTTTTAATTTTTCATTATCTGTTGTTGCGAGATTAATTAAATAACTATTATGAGACATTACAGGCCATATTTTATAATTCGCCTTTTTGGCCTTAAACTGAGTTATTTCCTCTTTTTCTAAAGGTTTTGAAGCCCAACTTCTTACATTTCCTGTGAATATTTGAATAGTTTCACATTTTATTTTCTTTCCACGGTCAAGAGCTTTATCCTTTCCACCTGAAATACTCATATGTGCGCCTAATCTCATTTATTTGTTCACAATCATCTTTTTTTGTTTTTTTTTGAAAAATAATAAGAAATTATAGGGATCTAATAAAAGATTCGCATAAGATAATAAAAGATTATTTCTTATGAGCGGTAATTTGGATTTTATCTAAAATTTCCACTAAATCTAAAATTTCAAATCCCATTGCAAACTTTATGTTTGCATCCGATAAGTTGGTCCTACAAAAAGGACATGTTGAAGAAATTATCTGTGCTCCCGTTTTTTTTGCTTGTTCTAATCTTTCCTTAGAGATTTCTAAAGCCCAATCAGGGTATCCTATTTTAACACCACCTCCTGCTCCACAGCACCAAGAGTCCCCTTTTATCCTTTCCATTTCTCGAAAATCGATTCCCGGAATATTGTTATAGACTTCACGTGGAGCATCATAGAGCCCCAAATGGCGCCCTATGTGACAAGGATCATGGTATGTAATTATTTTGTTAATCTCTGAATCAAAGGTTATTTTTCCTTCTTTTAAGAGGTGATTAATTAATTCTGAAGTATGTAAAACTTCAATGTCCATTTTAATATCTTGCTTTTTGAAATCGACTTTTAATGTTCTACAACAACCTGCACATGAAGTTATCACTTTTTTGGCTCCCGTCTCTTGAATTCGTTCAATATTATAATTCATAAATTCCTCTACTGGCTCAATTTGACCCGTTCGAATTAGAGGACTTGTGCAACAATGTTCATCAATTAAGGTAAAACTAATTCCTGCACTTTTCAACAGTTTTAGCGTGGCATCGCGAAGATCTTGTTGGCGATAATTTGAGGTACAACCTATAAAATAGACCCACTCTGCTTGATTTGGGAGATTGTATTTTTGTTTTAAATCCTCATTATTGGTATTAGGCTCTCCATAAGGATTGTAATATTTCGGATTAATTGTCCTTTCTAATAATGTCTTTTGTCGCTCTGGACAAAATCCGCTTTCTACTGCTCGGGCTCGCGCCGCTTCTATGATATCGACAAGAAACGTATTAAACTTTTCAAAGCGACAATTTTCCATACAATTACCACATGTTGGGCATGAATATAAAATATTTGCGACTCTCTCACTCCACTCTGTTTCTTTATTCATAAGAGCATAGATAAGCCACATTCTACCACCCGTAGAAAAAGATTCAAATTTATATTTATCAAAACTGGGACAATTAAAATCTGAATAATTGTGGGTAAACTTACAATATCCACATCTAAAACACCGGTGTATTATCTCTTTAAATTCGTCTAAATCCATTTAATTCACCTCCCAATTTCCCGGATTCATAATTCCATTTGGATCTAAGTGATTTTTTATGGTTTTTAATAGATTTTTATATTGAGGATCTATTTTTTCCAAAATCATTTTTTGGGCTTCTAATTCTCCTTTCCATGGAATTCCCCCCAATTTTAGGGTTATTTCATTAGTTTCTTTTAAGGCATCTCTTGCGTTCTGTATATCATCGGGATCTGCTCTATTGAATGCATAAGTAAAGAAAACCATAACGGTATGAGTTGCCCCAAATATTCTTGCTCCTAATGTGGGGACAATCCCATATTTTTCCGAAATTTTGACCCCTTCTTCAATTGCTTCAGGAACTTTCTCTAATGGAAAAAAACTTCCCACATATTCAAATCCGCCACCTTTTCGAAAATCAGCTGCATTTGCCGCAAATTGAGGCTTTTCAAGAAATGCATCTCTTAATCTTGGAGGTGCTTTCATAAATCGCGCTCCATTCTTCCTATACATCTTTTTAAGCTTCTTTTCTTTCTTATCTAATTCATCTTGAGTATTTCCTGTAATGTATGAAATGATGAAGATATAATCAGCCATCCAATCGGGTTTCCCTTGAATTCCTAACAAGATATCTTCAACCAGATCCGTTGAGGTGACTTTATATAATAAATTTGGAATAATGTCTGTTTTTTTAAATAAACCAAATACTAAATCTCTCATCTTTGGCTTCGGATATAATTTAATTGATAATTTTGTCACTATACCCATAATTCCAAAAGAGCTTGTATACAGCCCAATAAGATCTGGAATTGGTCCACGTGAGAACCAATAATCAGAAAGTCCACAAGAGCCAAGTTTACATAATTCTCCATTTGGAAGGACGATTTCTAATCCATTAATCATTGCACCATGATCTCCGTGTTGATGAGTAAGAAACCCCGAACCATTAATAAGTGCATTACCTGCTACCGTTACAGAGGGAGGTGCATCGGGTACAGATACTTGAAGTTCTGGATAATTTTTATCTAAATAAGCTTGTAATCTACCTGTTGTAACTCCTGCTTCAAGAAGAGCATATCTACTTAGTTTATTTATTTCCACAATTTTGTTCATACGCTTCATATCCATTACTATTCCACCCTTTACGGGTAATGTGAGTCCACTTAAGGTAAGGCCACCCCCCATTGGAACAATTGGGATTTTATATTCATTTGCAAGTTTGACAATAGCTTGAACCTCTTCAGTAGAGGCGGGCATCACTACAAAATTAACTGATCTCGGTTTCGAAGCTCCGGGATCTATGGAGTATATATACAATTCTGCAGGATCATTTGAAACAAACGCATTTCCCACAATCTTTTGTAATTCTGATAAAATTTTTTCCTTATTCAATTATAGCATCTCCAGTCTATAGCTAAAATGAATGTTTATTAATTAAAAAAATAAATTATTATATAAAGCATTATTATGCTTTAGAATAATTCTATATGTAAAACTTAAAACAAGATGCCTGTAAAAGCTAAAATTGAATATCTTGCAAGAACTATAGGAATGCTTTTGCTGTTTATCGCAATAGTCTTTACACTAATTTCTGACTTTTTTTTATTAGATAGTTACCTACTTTTTCTTTTCTATCTTTTGCCTCTCAGTTTATGGTTTATATTCTTTTTGATTTTAAAGGTTGAGATAGATTATGTTACTGTACACAAAAAAATCCTTCAAATATTCCTGCTGTGTTGCTCAATACTTCTTGTTGGAATTTCAACCATAATGATCGTAATAATAAAGGGAGGATATGACTATTTTTTATATATTTCTCAGTTAATTTCAGCTCTCCTACTTATAGTATGCTGGAACTTCTCTTTAACTATTTTCAAAATGAAAAAATTGCTATTTTTTCTATCTGCACTCATATACGCTACGTTTATCATTATTTTCGATGTATTAATTTTAATGGATTTAAAATTCTTCTTTACAATATTTTCATTTCTGATAGCTCTTAGCGGAATTCTTTTAATCATTATTGCTGAAATAGTGATGATTAAAAAGGGATTGCTGAAATATGTTTAAAAGATCGCATACATCATATATGAAAAAAATGGATTAATAATACTAAAAGAGAAGAACAGATTTTATTTTTTCAACCTTTCCCAAAATGTTTTAAAATCTTCAGATGGAAGATCCACTTTCAAATTAACGGGATCAGAGCTCTCTTCTCTAAAAAAGCGAGGTAAATCATTAGTATCTTCGGAAATTCCTGCCTTCGTATTAAAAAGAATCTCTTTTTTTAAAATATCCCTACCAATGTTTATTACATCTTTTCTGGTTAATTGAACATCATACATCGCATTCAAAGCGTCAGCGACAATCTTCATTGTTTCATAACTAGGCCCAATGAAATAACAACATCCCATAGAATCAAGTACCGTAGTATATATCTGAAGTTCATAAGATAATTCCAATTTACCTTTGTTTTCGTTTAAATCTCCATAATCTTTTCCACTTCTTGCAGATCTTCCCGCTATTGCCGCACCCGCTGTATGGTCTGCTCCCATCGGGCTTGTTGCGAACGTCACACCCATACCCTTAAATACTCTTGGATCATATGCACTCATTCCCTGACCTTTTACTTGAGGAATTCTTTCAAAATTAATTTCATCTGCTAAATGACAGACTCCATTTCCGTAGAGATGTCCCCTTTCTGACCCCTTTTTGATTTCTTCCATTATTTCGAATACTTGTTCTTCATTGCCCCACTGTATTTTACCGGCATCCATTGCCACACCCATTGTACACCCAAATTCAATGGTGTCAATTCCTAAATTATCACAGTTATGATCAATTTGTGCTAATACATCTAAATCATCTATTAAAAGATTTGACCCATTCATTGCCATCGTTTCATATTCTAAACTAGAAGTTATATGCTCACCCTTTTCATTTTTAACTAAATTAGAGCATCGTATTACACAAGTAGGGGAACATGCCAATCGATTTTTTCCGCTTCTTTCCATAATCAATTCATGTAATTTTTCACCGGATATCTTGTCTGCATGCTCATAAGACCCTTTTCTAAAACTTTCCGTTGGGAGTCCTCCGTATTCACTCATCGCATGCACCATTAAAGGTGTTCCGAAAATCGAAAAAGTTTCTTTACTCGTAGCAAGAGTTTTTGCTAAAGGTTTCGATATTTCCCGAAATTTTTTGATATCATTCATTTCCACCTGAGATTTTTTAGAAGGCTTAATTATTATCGCTTTAATCTTTTTGGAACCCATCACCGCTCCTAATCCCCCTCTCGCTGCATGGCGGGAAGGATATCCCTGTAAATCGTTTGCAGCAATTGTAGAAGCCTTCATTTTATGTTCTCCTGCTAAACCAATTGAATAAATTGCAATACGCTTTCCAAATCTCTCATATAGATTAGAGTGTAAATCATAATTTCCCAATCCCACATAATCAACGCCATCTTCTATATGAATTCCTTTCTCATCTATAATAATGATTTTCCAGGTATCAGCACACTCTTCTAATACTAATGCTCTTATTCCATGTTGAGCAAGCATCATTGCGCCTCTCCCTCCCACATTTGCTTCTTTAATTCCACTTGTTAATGGACTTTTTCCCCCCACGGAAGTACGTCCAGAATTTGGAAAGGGACTTCCTGTGAGTAATCCATTTGAAATAATCAATTTGTTATCCTTTCCTAAAGGATCACATTTTGGTGGAACTTCTTCAAACACTAAAGTAGATGTTAGCCCTCGAGCTCCCAACAAATAATAGGGGGTGTCTTTTTCAATTTCTTGCGTTTTAATTTTATTTTTTCGTGTATTAATTCTTACTAATTTCATAGTGATTACAACAATTGTATATCTTTAATTTTAGGATTAAATAGACTGAATTGCTAGTAGTTCCATATATTCCAATAGGTATATGGTGTAATATAATAAAAAATTCACTTTTCTAAAGTAAAAGTAAAAAAATAAAAAAAATAGAAAAAAAATTAGGTTTTTAATCCAAGAAAGACCAGTGCTGCATAGATGATCATTCCACTACGTACTATAAATAGCCCTATACCCGGAGAAAGTAAAGCTTCGAATATTCCCGATGCTACAAAGGTGATAAACGCAACTGAAAGATAGATAAATTTTCTTTTTAACTCACCAGAAGCTTGTTTCGCTTTCATAGCAAACCCCCCTCCGAGAAATATCAATACGGCAATTAAGAATCCAGCAGCTAGGAAAAATGTTGGAAAAAGAATATTAAAACTCGCGTCAATCAAAACTTCTCCTGGATTATTGTTCACAAAGTCAAATGTATTGTTAGGAAAAATGAATAGAAGCAGTTCAAATACAATTCCTAGTGCCACAATTATACCTACAATTATCCACTTTTTTTCTGCAATGATCATTTCCGCTCCAAGATACATCGCAGGGATGATCGCAGGGGTAATCCAAAAATAACTTAGAATTCCATAAAGCCCAAAGGAATTGTCCATATTGGTTCCCGTAGATACTAATGACATAAAATCAATGAAAGGTCCAAGATAAAGAAGGCCTGAAAAAATCATCATAATTCCTGCTATTCCAAGAAGTTTTGCTCCCAGCTTTTTTGATTGGTAGAAAGACAATATACCAAATATAATTGCCATAAAAATTACTGCTGATGCTGTTAATCCATCAAGCCATCCAATTAGAGATACCATGGTTAATCTATCTTATAAATTTACATTTTTTGAACTACTCCACCATTCATGGTGGAGATTCATCTTTCGCAAGATGAAGTTCCTTGTTCCTCGACAACAGCTCCAGCAACGCTGAATAGAGCCACTGAAGTCTCACATTATCTCCGAAGGCGTAACATCCCGTAGTTCCTACGGTACACCAGAGGAATGATTCTTGGTTCTCGAATCGTTCTTCTGTTACTTAAAAAGAAGAAATCATCATTTAAATAGTTTAGAGTGCGATGGGTTTCGGATTTTTTTTGTTCCAAAAAAAATAGACCTCAATTCATCTCCACCTTAAAAGGTGGAGTGTTCTTGAGGGATCATTATAAAATTTTGGGAGTTTTTTGAAATTCTTTTTTTAGATCTATAAACATTTTTATAAAACAAATTAATCAAAAATTTAATTAAAAATCAATGAATACAATAATTTAATAAATAGAATAATTAAAGAAATAAAAAATTTAAAAGTTTATATGCCTTATTGCGCTCACTGCGGGGTACAGATCAATGAAGGGTATCTCTGTGTTGAATGCCAAGAAATGGTGCTGCGAAAAAATACTTTAGGTCGCACTACTCCCACATCAAGTCGATACCAGCCCGATCCCGAATTATTTTCATCCTCGCGGAGTAGTGAACGTCCTCGCAAAGGGATCATTGCGATGGCTATTTCCATATTTAGTTTTATTCTACTATGGCCTTTAAGTATAGTTGGTATCTATTTAGGGTCTAAGAGCCTTCGGGATGAGGGAAATAATGGCTATGCTAAAGCGGGAATAATTGTTGGGATTATTTCATTTATTGTGAATTTAATATTTGTAATATTTTTCTACTTATTTCTATTTTGATCTCTTTTTTTATAATCATTTATGAGCAATTTTCTGGATAACCTTTATTTATTTATCATGTTCTTAAACCATTTGGGTTGAAAGAAGCCAGTATAAAATAAGAACAGCGCTAACACCATGCATATCCAGCTTATAAAATAAAATATATTAAAGGGTTTAAGAACTCCTAATGCAATTAGTAAAATTGATGTATTTGTTAAAAGATAAAATGATAAAATAAAAAGGCTGGTGAAAAATACAAGCCACATCCCTATCTTGTGTACTTTTTGATCTATATCCTGAATTGTTTGCAATACGAATCGCATTAAAGTGATGCTAAATACTAAAGAAAGAATTACATGAATAAGAGATGCCAGGATATTTGCGATGGCAAAGAAATTTATGATAATATCAACCACAGCGGGAACATAACAGAGAATATAGAGTAGTATAATCAAACTTTTTCTTTTTTGTTTCATTTTTGTAAATGTATCTAAAGTGAAAATCATAAAAAGGCAATTTACAGCAACCAAAGTGAGCAAGGCGATTTTATCAAACCCACTCCCAACTACGAAAGCCCACCCAAAAAACATCACGCCAAATTTACCAAACGCGGTTGAAAAAAGAGCTATTACAAATCCCATGCAGATACTGACTATATAAACGTTCAAACGAGTTCTTCTTTCTAAATACTTCTTGATACTCAGAATCATAATTAGAACTACAACAAAGAACATTAAAAATTCAAAAATAATTCCTGATAAGTAAAGTTGAGACGATACTCCTTCTGGAAGATCCACACTAGTTAAGACAGTCATAATCAATATTTCGTTCTTAACTATTTTAAATGTTTATGTTGTCTATTAAATGAAATAATTATATATTACCTCAATTAATTATTAAATAATGGATAGGGAATATGATATTATTGTGATAGGTGCTGGTTTCGGAGGGCCTGTTGCAGCCAAGCTATGTGCAGATGCGGGTTTGAAAACATTACTCCTTGAGCGTTCGAAGGAAGTAGGTGACAAAGTGATATCTGGGCTTACCATTCCTTTTTATGGATTTTTATTTGCCCCCTCTTTTATTCGAGATGGGAATCCCCCTTTCGAGCGCCCTTCTGATGGAATTGATAATTATATTATTACCGATTTAGAGAATGAAGAGATAATTCTCGATAATTCTTTGAAAGTACCTCTTCCTTTTTCACCTATCATAGCATTTGGATATAATACATATTGCAAACCCTTTTGTCAGTGGCTTGCTCATAAGGCTGTTGATTCGGGAGCAGAACTACGAACCTCAACCACTGTAGTAGATTTTATTGAAAAAGATAATGAGATTCAAGGAGTTATAACTGATAAAGGGGAAAAAATCAGAGGAAACATTATAATTAATTCTGAAGGCTCTCAAGGATTACTTGCGATTAAGGCAGGTATACGAGAAAAATATCCGGCAGAAACTATCTCATTGGCAGATACATATGATTATATTATGCCCAAAGAGGATATTGACAGAATTTTTGGATATTCTGTTAAGATGTGTTGGGGCTGGGATGAACAAAAGGCAGCTCCACCGCTAGGGTATGGTAATGGTCTGATGGTATGGCCTTATAGAAATAGTCTTCATTTTATGCAAGATCAATGTTTAAGACTAGACAATCAAAAAGTACCAAATTTACGCAAATTATTTGATATTTATCATAAGAAAATTACCTCAAAATTACCTTGGTGGAGAGATTTGGTGGAACCACGGATTAAATTAAGGGCAAGAATGTGGGAAGGGTTTGAAATCTATGTAGGTTTAAATAGAGAACTGCGTCAGCTTCCTTTGGTGAAAGATGGAATGATATTGATTGGAGATGTTGCAGGTCTTGAAAGTACTGAATTATGTGATGGTGTACCTGCAGCGTGGTTTTCCGCGGAAATTGCTGCTGAAGTTGCTATTAAAGCTATAAAGGCTCATAATTATTCTAGTCAAGCTCTAAAAGAGTATGAATTTAAAATAAAAAGCCACCCAATAATAAGATGGTCGATTTCTGGTAGAAATCGCTATAATCTACGTTTTGCACAAAAAACCCATAATTTGAAAAAACTTAAAAGATATATTCATAATGGATGGGGTTTGGGGGCCTTAACTACTTTTACATCGCCCTTCTTGAAAATGGTAATACCCTATCTAAAAAAAGACCCCTCCATACTGTCAAAATGGATTAAAATGTTTTTTCGCTATTATCAAAACTGGCTTTATGAATCATATGATTATCAACGAGGAACATTAGCTAAATCCTCTCAAATGAAGAGATTAACAAAAGAAGAAAGAAAGTTTCTTCGATGGATGCGTTTCATAGATATCGGAGTGGTTCTAATGACGCGCATAGGAAAAAAATTTAAAAATATTATCAATTCTCTTTCAACCTCAATGAATACCTTTTTAAAAAGTTTTCTACCTCTTATTGAACCCTTATATTTTTTTATATTACGGGTATCTCGTCCATTCGCCATAAGTTATAGTCAAAAATTAATTAATTTCGTGAAAAAAGCTAATTCAGCTACATTTACTGTTATTAATGAAAGAGGGGTAAAATACTATGGTTAAGACTTCAAAAAAATTCCCCGGCGTTAAATGGATTGAAGGTACGGGTGAATTCATAAAAATTGATATAAAGAAATGTACTGGATGTGGAAGTTGCACGAAAGTATGTTTAGCAGAATGTTTTCAAATTGTAGATAAGAAAGCTGAGCTTATGAGCTTAGATGAATGTATGGAGTGCGCATCTTGCTGGTATATATGTCCTGAAGATGCTATTGACTTTTTTTGGCCTCCTGGTGGTACAGGTTATAAGAGCAACTGGGGTTAAAACTAAATAGATATAAAAAAATCAAGTGAAGTTTAGAGAAATTAAAATGTTTCCCAATGAATAACTGATTCCAGATCTTTACGTGGAGAATCATCATCCTTTAGTTTTAAGGGATATCCTAAGGGCGTCAAACCCAGAACGCGTTTTTTTTTAGGAATATGCAAAATCTCTTTTACCTTTTCTTCATCAAAATATCCAATCCAGCACGTTGCTAATCCTTCTGCTGTAGCAGCTAAAATTATATGTTCAAAACAGATACCAAAATCTACAGGATAATAAGGCTCTCCATTCTTATTTTTACCAGAATCCTTTTCTGCGATAATTCCCACAATAAACATGGGGGCGTTGCTAAACTTTTTTCTCTGTCCAATAGCTTTCCATATTTGCTTTACAATAGGGTTTTTTTGCACTATAATGTATTCAACGCCTTGCATATTCGCCCAAGTGGGAGCAAGTCTTCCCGCATTAATAATCTTTTTAATAGTTTCCTTTTCAGGCATTCTTGCTTCATTGAACGAACGATAGCTCCTTCTTTTTTTAATAACTTCATAAAATTCCATTTATTAAACCTCTAATTTAAATAATATTATAATTAAGAAAGAAGTACTCACATATAAAATATGTAATAATAATTTATCATCTCTAATGCGAGAAGACTCCTCTGTTTAGTAGGTTTGCAGTTCATGCTCTTAAGCAATCAGCATCTGTAATAATTCCAACATAGGAATCGTATTTCTTCACTAAAATCGCGGGATATTTGGAAAGCATATCAGACACATCTCTAAGATTCCACTTTTCATCGATCTCGGGGAATGGCAACTCCTTTATGCTCATCACATCGATATTATTAAGATTTGGATTTTCGACAATTAGTTGTTGCGCTTTTTTAGCTGTGATACTTCCAAAATTTCGATTATTCTCTAATATGGGTAATTGAGAGATATTATGCTTACTCATTAAGGTGATGGCATCCTTTAAAGTATCTTTTGGAGAAATATTTATGATCTTTTTGCTCATAATCTCTGTTATTTTCTTTGTCGAGCTTTTTCTTCTGGATGTTTCTTGTTGTAAAAAATCAAATATTAATTTAATTTTAGAATATGGAGGATCGATTTTTCCGCTTTCGATCCTAGAAATTGTAGATTGAGTTAAGCCGCATTTTTCCGCTAGATCTTGCTGACTTAAATTCAAATTTTTTCTCAAATCTTTTATTTCTATAACCTTAGGAAGCATTGTTCATGAAAAGAAGGGCTTTGGGTTGTATAATAATTATGCGCTTTATGCATATATTATGCATGTTAAGCATAAAATATTTATAAATTTATTTAAAAGAATTAGTTTTTCCTAAGATAATAAAAATTTAATTTTATATTGATTATAATACCATAACTACTTGATGATGATACATGAAAACGTATAAGGAAATAAATGATAAAATAAAAGCTGGGGAAGCCGTTGTAGTCACAGCTGAGGAAATGATTAAGATCGTAGAGGAAAGTGGTCCCAAAGTAGCTGCAAAGGATATTGATGTGGTGACCACGGGAACTTTCGGACCAATGTGTAGTTCTGGAGCATTTCTTAATTTCGGTCATTCAGACCCCCCAATCAAGTTTGAGCATCTCTGGCTCAATGAGGTGCATGCATACCATGGAAATGCAGCAGTAGATTGCTATATTGGTGTGACTCGTATGGCAGATAAAAGGCCTTTTGAATATGGTGGTGGAAATGTTATTGAAGAATTAGTTGCGGGAAAACAGATACGGCTCAGAGGGATTTCAAACACTACTGATTGCTACCCTCTCGGCGAAATTGATACATATTTCACAATTAACGACTTAAATCAAGCAATTCTTTGCAATCCCCGCAATGCCTACCAAAGATATTCATGTGCCGTTAATAGTACTGATAGGACCCTTTATACATATATGGGAAAATTACTTCCGAACCTTGGAAATGCTCACTACAGTGGTGCTGGGTGTTTAAATCCTCTTTCAAATGATCCGGACTATGAAACAATCGGGATTGGAACGAGAATTTTTCTAGGTGGTGGAAAAGGATATGTTGTCGGACATGGTACTCAACATAACCCTAAAAAACGATTCGGAACATTATTTGTGATGGGAGACCTAAAAGAAATGAATGAAATATATTTGCGGGGGGTAAATTATGAGAAATATGGGACATCAATGTTTTGTGGGGTGGGTGTGCCTATACCAATTTTAAATGAAGGGTTAGCAAAAAAAACAGCAATCAAAGATGAAGAAATACTCACAGAAATCGTTGATTATGGAGTACCAAGAAGAAATAGACCTACTTTAGGACTTACTAATTATAAAGAGCTAAAATCGGGAAAAATAAAGGTTAAGGGAAAAACTATAAAATGCTCACCCATGTCCTCACTGTATCATGCGAGAAAAATTGCAATTGAATTAAAGGAATGGATTGAAGATGGTGATTTTTTCTTAAATCCACCCGCAGAAACTCTTCCCACCAATATAGACTTCCAACCAATGAGACAAACCGATAAAATAAAATTTGTAAAAGATTTAAAAAAGAAAGCAGTGATTTGTTATAATGATTGCGATATCAAGATAGTGGCGGAAAAAATCATTACCCAGAATATTAACCATGTTATTATCACCAATAGGAATAATAAATTAGAAGGAATCGTTACTAGTTTTGATATTACAAAAGCAGTTGCTAAAAATAAGAACACTTTACAAGATATCATTACCAAAAAGGTCATTACTACGATGGATAACGAGCCCGTAGATGTCGCCGCACGCAAAATGAAGAAATTTCAGATATCTGCCCTTCCTGTAGTCGATGATAAAAATAATGTAGTAGGAATAATTAGTTCAGAAGAATTATTAGGAGGTTGACTCAAAATGACAATAATAAATGTAACTGTTCCGTTTCATTTAATCAAAAAAATTGATGATTACTCAAAAATTATCAATGAGATTTTAAAGCATAGAATTAGTTTCAATATCCTGAAATTTTCGACCACCTCGGAAGGAATTAATCTTTTAATAGATATTCCTCAAGAAAAAACAAGCGAGATCACCGAATCCTTAATGAGCAATGAAATACAAGTCAATAAAAAGGGTAGAATCATTTTAGACAAAGATCTCTGCATTGATTGTGGGGCATGTTTGAGTCTCTGCGTTGTTGACGCACTCCATTATAAGGATGACGAGACAATTGATTTTGCCGAAGATAAATGCATTGGTTGTTTAATATGTATAGATTCTTGTCCAAGAGGGGCCATTAAGGAAAGTAAATAGATACTTATTGTTTTTTTTTACAAAACTATTTTTTATTTTCAATCTTTATACTATTTAAGTAATTGGGAAAGAAGCCCCCTCCATTCATGGAGGGGATGAATTTTGCAGAGCATCTACATGGTTTATGCTGTGGGTGAGATCTTCCGCATTATACAGCACTAAAGTAACGGACCCCTTCCTTTTAAATCCCTCGCATACTATACACTAGTAGAGAAAGAGACCCTCGCAAGGAGAAGAGAACGTGCAATTAACCCAAAAAATTCGGATTTATCCCACAGAAGATCAATTAGAACTCCTGTGGGATTTATCGGAGAAATGCCGCTTGATTTATAACTTTGCACTTTCGGATCGCCTCA
>SHMU01000068.1 GCA_008080765.1 Promethearchaeota archaeon
ATATCAGAGATCGGGCAGTTGTCCCTCGGTATATCCGAAGGACACGGGCTATGTGTCAATTAGCCCCTTAGATGTGGACGATGATGAACCAGAAGCTTTTAGGAGAATTGATGGGGATTTGAGCCACAAGCCCCGCCTTTCAAGGCGGGGTAATTGACATGGAGAGAATTACAATCAATTTATTTTCTAACGGAGCAATATAATAAGGCAGAAAAAGGTCGAAGGCAAGTTTTAATTATTGAAAGCAATAATTGGCAGCAAGAACATCGAAAAAAATTGGTTGGTAAACAATTAATTAATAGAGATTAGGTTGAGATGCCCTATTTTTTCTTGTTTTGTATTTGCAATTTGAACTACTCCTTCTTATGTTAGAGTTTTTAACAACAGAGCTCTTAAGATCTAATCTTCTATAACATGCAATTGATTAAAATTATCCTAAAATCTCTGCTTTAAGTAGATGTTCTAATCTTGTCTTCCGAAATTTTACAAATCCAATATCCTTGTTATCTTTCTTAAAGAGAGCTTCTCTTTTTAATGAATAAGAATTTACTATATCAACATGGAGAATTGAATCATTAAATATGATATGATTAAAGCTTGGCGGTTCATTTGCTCTCACTTTTCCGCTAGTACTCGTACCACAATAGAGCAGTGTAGTGCCATTTAAATTCCATACATGAGGAACGTGCCGATGCCCCATTAATACCAAATCTACGTTATACATTCTAATAATTTCAAGCACTTCGCCGGCGTCTATAAGTGTGTTCCAAGTGCGTCCCGCATATGGGACCGAAATTAAATGATGATGCAATGCTAAAATCTTCTTTTTTGTAAGATGCTGTTGAAATTGCTCAATGATAAATTTCAACTGTAAGTCGCCGAGTTCTGCCAATTTCACATCGTCTTTTGCGCTTCGTAGCCCTAGTGCAAGCACTTTTTGGCGCTCAAATACCTTTTTTGAGATTCTTGGTCCAAAAAATTTTTCAAAATTTAAAATCCCGTTGTATTTCGTATCATGGTTTCCGGGAACGATAAGTTTTTCTATATCTATTTGATCTAAATATTTTTTTATTCCTTCATATTCATCATAGCGCCCTCTATTGGTCAAGTCCCCGGTGATGATAATTAAATCAATATGGTTTTTTCTTGAATTCACATAATGGATTATATTTTCCATACAATCCACTTTAAATTCTTTATCTCCAAAATGAAAGTCTGATAAGTGTATTATATCCATCTTTTTTGCGTAATCAATTGAATTTTATTTTACAATTTATGTTTGTCTAACTAAAGATACTTAGAATTGATTTTAAGATTTTTGATCATAGAGTATAACAGATATATTGAAATATATAGTTTTTCTCTAAAAAAATGGGAAGGGAACATATATACCATGACCCAAACATAGACCTCTCTCGGTTATATGAAAAGAATTAGTTATAGCAGAAAGGAGCTATTCCCCGTCCGTTTTCTCTAATGATGGGTTCAAAACAAAAACCTGTCCACGTTTTTTCACTTTCATAATTAAAGTGAATTGACAAAAAGAAGAACCTTTCAAACAATCATTCTTGAAGTGTTTTATAAATGAACTCCTTTATCTTTTTGAGCTCTATATTCTCTCTTCCAATAAAACCTTGTCCATAGACCTGAGATCCCCCACCTTTCCCTCCAAAATGAGAAACACAATCCTTAATAATATTGCCAAGGTGTAAATTCAATTTTTTTTCTGCCTCACTACCCATCATGCCCATCATTAAATATCCTTTCTCTGTTTGATTAATTAAAATACTAATAGTGTTAGCATCTTTTTCTAGGATGGATTGGTTCAGATTTTTTACATCGTCTTGGGAAAGTCCACGAAATTCTTCAATGATCAAATGCATATTACGGAAAAAATGTGCATTAGAAAGCATATTCTCAATATTCTCATCACTTAGTAATTGTTTCATCTTATCTAATTTCTCTTTTCCTTCGTTCCATTCATTATAGAATTGCTTGACCTTCTTTACAATATTATCCTTTTTAATATTCAAGAAATTAGAAAGTTGGTTGAGTATATCCCCGCTAAATTCTTTAGTTGAGGTAAGCGTCAGATCACTTTTATCTACTTCACCCGTTGCTAGAGCTTTATTGATATTTTTCCATTTTTCGAATAATTCTTGCACTCTTCCGAAAATGTGTGTTTTTTTCACATCCAAATAACCCATTAACTCGTTAATGATGTGTTCATGTTTCTTGGCAATCTGTCTAGAGGCTTTTCCGGCTGTGAAAGTTAATCTTACAATCCCATCTTGAATTTTTTGTGATTTTAAAAGGTTAATATGATTTGCTTCTGCGGTATTGTTTAAGTGGGTGCCTCCGCAAGCTTCTACTTCGATTCCTGGAATCTCTACAATCCGTATTTCCGAGCCTGGTACAGCCCCTCCTTGATAGATGGTCATTCCAAACTTCTGCTCCGCTTCGGCGCGAGGCATAAACTGAAGATTTAACTCAATCTCTTTTTCAACAATTTCATTTGCCCGGCGTTCTATTTCTTGTAATTGTTCATTCGTGAGCTGTTCGTAATGGGTAATATCCAAATGAGAATTTTTTAAGGTCTTTTTTGCTCCCGCTTGGTTGATATGGTGTCCTAACACTTCACGAGCCGCCGCGTTTACGATGTGAGTTGCGGTATGATGTTGAGATAATTGCTTCCTCCATTCATCATCCACTTTAATGAGCACAATATCTCCTTCTTTGAAGGTGGGCTCTTTGGTAAGTTCATGGATGATATGATTACCTTGCTTAAAGACCTTTTCAAATCTTTGCCCATTGATTGTGCCAACATCGTGCTGTTGTCCCCCTGAAATGGGATATGCCACGGACTTATCTACAATCACTTTTGAATCAAATATTTTCAGTACTTGAGCTTTATTTTGTGTCTTTGTATAATCAGTGTAATATAATGATGTGGTAGGAGGGACATCATCTAAATCTATTTCGAATTTCTTTTCAGTCACTATATGATGTTCTTCCTGCTCGTGACGCTGTACCACTAAATTATAGAAATTATCGGGTATTTTAATGGTAATATTGTATTTTTTTGCTGCTTCTTTGACCATATCGGGGCTTATTCCATTGGAATCGTACATTTCAATTAGGGTGTCAGTATCAATTTTTCCCGATTTTAACTTTCTATCAACCAATTTTGCGGCTTTTTTCTTCGTTTTATAATATTTCTCTCTCTCCACATTTAATATCTCACGTATTTCGTCCAAATTATCGGATACTTCAGGAAACAGCTCTTTTAATTCTTCTGCGTGCCATTCACATACATCTGCCATATCTATATCCCATTGAAATTTATCGATAAACCCTATTGCCCGACGGAAAATAACTCTTAGATTATAACCACCACCGACATTCGAAGGAAGTTTTCCATCGTGTATTGCAAACAAAAGACTTCTGGTATGCTCCGCTACAGAATATAGTCCTGTCATAGGCATAATTATATCTCGTAGATTCTTTACATTAATTTCTAATTTGTCTGCGACGCGCTGCCATGCGGAATCCATATCTTCTACTTCATCTATATTCAAAAACGCAGCATATTTCGAAAATTTGTTATATAAGTCTAAATCTAATGTTAGATTGGTAATGCTTCTTAATTTAGAGAGTACTTTCGGAAAGACAGCTTCATACATGTTTGGAGTTCCCTGTGAAAACCAGGCAACACGCTCTTGCCCTAATCCCATATCTAATACTTTAAGCCTTAATTCTTTGGGTCCTTTCGGTGTTTGCTCAAACATTGTATAGACTTGGTTAAATAATTCTACACCTCTACTGAAAAATTCAAGACTGCATCCAAAGGATCCACCCCCAGCCCATGAATCTTCATGAATGGTTATTTCATCCTTAGATAAGCCCACACCGATGGTAATAAAGTCGTGCATATCCAGAAAGAGCTGCCCTTGATCCCATTCCTCGGGCGGAACAAACGAATGTTGACCAATCATTACAAATCCTGTGCAATGCGGGGTAACACCTACATTCTCAATATCGTTAAAGCGAAGACAGAATTGAGGGATTAAAAGCTTTTTTGCTGGTGGTGGTTGTTCACCACTAACAACATAGGGTTGGAATGCAGAGATAGAAGCAATAGTAAATTCAGATGTAGGATTCCATCGTGCAATACAAGGATATCTTTTTATAATTTTATAATTTCGAGGAGACAATATTTCTACAATTTTCTTCCAGACATCTACATAAGATAGTTTAGTTGGCAATGGATTTCCCGAAACATTAAAACCACCAACACACATTGGGTCTCCACAAATAGTTCTTTTTTCATTTTGTGACCAAAAATAAGTTCCACATTTTTTACATTGACCCCTTATATAACCAAGTTTCTTTAATTCTTTAGTAGGATAAAATTTATCGTATTCATGAGAAGCTATTATTTTAAAAGCTTTCTTAATTTCTTTATCATTCTTATATCTTGCAAGGGAGTTTTTTTGGTCAACTGTTAGCATAAATAGAAATAATGAAAAAAAAGTAAAAATTCTTTTGGAATTTCATATTATTATTGATTAGATACAATTTAAAATTTCTTTATACCTCTTTCCAATTGTATGGGGAGACACATCTAAAAATTTTGAAATTGTTTCTTGAGTTAATTCTTCTCCATCTTCAATTCCTATAAGATAAATAGCTCCCGCAATTATTCCTCTCCAATTCCAATTTAATGGTGGATTATTTATTTGAAAATATTTCTTTAGATATTTTGTAATTTTCTTAAAATGGGAATCATCTAGCCCTAAATCTCCAATTGAATCCTTTGCGACCTCATATACAGAATCATATATCTTTTTTCTATTTTCTGCTTTCCATTGTTTAACATAATATCGTATTCCCTCCAAAGATTCTTTAGAGAATTTTTTATGAACATCTTCTGGTCGATCTAGTGGATGTTTTCTCATATAAGTATAAATCCTATCTTTTAATGTATGGGATTGAGGGAGACTTGGATCTAGAATGAAAGGAAGTTTTCCAGTAGATATATGATAATTTCTTTTTACATAATTTTTTATTAGTAAGGCTGCCTTTTGTCTTATCTCATACGAGTCATCTTCTTTACATAACCCTAAATCTTCGGCAATTTTTGCTTGTATATATTGTTCACTCCAATTTTTTAGAGCATATTTCTCAATCTGAGATTTAAAAATTTCATCTCTTTTCTGGCTAAAACCCATTCCAAAAGTATGCCTGCAAATATTTCCAAGCTCATCATCATATTTGAAATTAATAATTGCACTTAATTTTTCTTTTGCTTCTTTTGGTGTAATATCAATTCTATCAATTGCAGAGATAATATAATCCGATATCACTTTATATCTCACTTCTTTATGTCTTGAAGTCCCCCATATTTGTTCTAACATGCGTCTAAAGAATGCCCCTCTATTATGATTGGTATTTGGAGTAAAATTAAAACGATTAAATATCTTTATTTCTTTTTTCTCCATATATTTAAAAAATATATTTTGAGGCATTCCCTTTTTCAGACCTTTAATAATGAAAGGTTTTAATAGAAATGCTCTTGCATCCTTTAGATCATAAGTCCCTTTTACGCCATATCCATAGGCTTCAAATCGTCTTCTAATAGTTTTGGAACTTGCGTTGAATCTTTTTGAAATTTCACCTGTCCCTAAACCCTCTAAAACAGCATCAGCTAAAGCTATTGGTGGGATATCATTCCATTTTGGATTTAACTTATCTTTTAAAAAATCTCCTTCTAAACCAGCTTTAAAGAGATCTCCAACAATTTTATTATACTCATTATTCTTTGTTAAATCATATCCTACGAAGTTATTTGCTTGATTCCTAAAAATGGTAAGAAATTCTTCCATAATTTGCGCTTCTCCTTTAGTTTCAAAAATATATCTAACCATAATCTTAAATCTCTCAAGAACCTTTTTTTTAGATTTACAATTTGCCATTTCATAATAAATTGTTGCAAAACCTGACCCTAGTTTTGGAGAAAACGCTCTTGACAAATACCATTTTAATCTTTTCTTCGGAGGAAATTTGGATCTACCTACTCTTATAAACCCATTATTTTCATCAATAATTTCATACACAATATGAGGAACTCTACCCATTTTAATAATGCCTTTTTTTAATTCCTTATATTGCTCAATTTTATCGATTTTTCCTCTGCTAACATCAATAGATTTGAATCTTTTTGAATAAAAATTGTTATAGTTTTTAAGATAACTTTTTTTGAATTCTTTAAGTTCATCTATATTTAATAAATATTTTAAAGGATTCTTTAGCACATCATTTATTAATTTCTTATTCTCTCTATTTAGTTTTATTTTATCCTTATTATTAGTGATAAATAGATTCAATTCTCTCAATGAAAGATTTTTAAAATATTTTTTTAATTTATCTTTATTTTCCTTTGATATCTTTTCTTTACTGATTATTTCCACGATCTTTGATTTTTCGCTCATTGTTAAATCTATAACTTTATATAAATTTTCCTTTAAAACTCCCTTGAAATTTTCTTCCATGAAGTATAAATAGGGAGTAATTAATTTTTCTTTTTCCAAAATAGCTTTCATTTTTTCAAATCTGTTTTCTACCCACTCAATATAGTTTTTTGTAAGTTTACTCCTCCATATTGCGTTTTTACCCGTTTCATGTTCAAATCTCTTCATTAGATCCGTTCTATCATTTTTTAGATCTTTAATTTCTGGAAACTGCTTAAAAATTGTTTCTTTTTTCTCTGTGACTAGTTTTATTTTTTCAAATTCATTTCTTAATGATTTTATTTCCTTCTCTAATTGCGATAATCTTGCTATTTCTCTAATTCTATCATAGGCTTTATTGCTTAAGTTGAAAAATCGTTCTAACATCAGTTGCTTGGTGGATCGATAGAAATCCCAACCCCAGCGAATATATTTTGTGGTGTGGTAAGCAAACAATTCTCCAAAAATCTCAATTAAGGTTTCGGTTGGCAATACACTTAATATCTCAATAATTCTTTTCTCTTCAGCTTTTGAAAATTCTTCTTTAGAAAGAATGTGTTGAATCTGAGCTTTACTTTCTTGATCTAATTCTTTAATGCTCGAAAGTTTCTGCTTCAGCATTTCTACCCAATTGATAGCTGAAATACGGGTTGAAGGTAGTGCTGAAGGATAGTAAAGTAATTTGAAATAGGTTAATTTAGTAAAGAGATGACGCATGAACTTTTCTTTCTCGCCTAACGCTTTTTCCCGTAAATGGGAGTTACTATAAAGCTCTCTAAATGATTTTAAATTAATGAAAATCTGTTTTTCTAAAGGAGACACACTATCAAATATGGTTTGAATAGCGTGTAATAAGAGTAATTCTTCTTCCGTTAGCTTCCCCTCTAAATATTTTCCTGCTAAAGCTACTTTCTTTTTATACAAGTGTCTTAAGAAGCTAAACTTTCTCAGAAGAGCTAACAATTCTTGTTTTTCTTTCTCTGAAATATCTTTACTCTCTACGGATTCAGCCCATTTCTTTAAGATATCCTCCCACTCTTCCGATAATCCCTTTTCATAAGATTTCTGAAGCTCTTTCTGAACATCTTCTAGTAATTTTTCTAAATCCTTTTTTTCTTTTCTTTTTTTCTCCGCTTCTTCTTGATTCTCTTCTTTTTCGAGCTTCTCTTGTTCTATTATCTCTCTCTCTTGTTCTTTTTCTTTTTCTCTATAATCTTCATTTTCTTTCTCTTTTTCATCTATATACGCTCCCATCTCTTCTTCAATATGTTTTTCATTACTATTTTCATTTGCTTCATTGTCAATATCAAAAAGGAGAGAATCGTATTGATCTACCTCAATGCTATCAAGTACTTCTTCGTGAGAACTATCTTCTAAGTGTTCCCTTATATTATCAAGAATTTCATCTACTAGGAGTAATTCCTTTTCTTCTCTTGTCTTTTCGCTCTCCTCCTCATATTCTTCTTGTTTTTCTTCTTCTCTGTTTCTATATTCAATTGCTATAGGACCTTCCAATTCGCAATAAATTTCACGGATGATATTATACTCCTCGTCATAGTAAATATGTTCTACTTTTGGTTCTTCTTTTTCTTTCTCGATTTCTGCCTCTTTTTCTTTTAAGCTTTCTTCTACTTCTTTGTCCTCATCTGTATCATCGATAACAGCTTCAATTTCTAACCTCTTTGCATTTCCTTTAAGCTCTTTTTCTTGAAGCTCTTCCTCTTCATTTTCAACTTCCCTTATTTCTTCCCCTTTATCCTTTAAAGTTTCTTGAGCTTCTCTATCCTCTTCGCTTTCTTCTAATACAGGTGGTATTTCTAAATGCTTTGCTTTCCCCTTAAACGATGCCTCTTCGTGAAGAGTTTCTGCTTCTTGAACGCCCTCTCTTTCCTCATCTAATTCTTGTTCTGTTAACACTTCTTGGACTTCCTTATCTTCTTCCGTATCTTCAACAACAGATTCGATCTCTAAATATTTTGCTTTCCCCTTAAATGATTTCTCTTCTTGAGCTTCCATTTCCGTTTCATTTCTCGAATCTTGCTCAAATTCCCTTTCTCTTTCTGAAAGGGTTTCTTTCACTTCTAAATCTTCTTTCTCATCATCTAATACAGGTGGTATTTCTAAATATTTTGCTTTCCCCTTAAATGATTTCTCTTCTTGACCTTCATCCGCTCCCGTTTCTCCCTCGATTTCCCCTTCTTTCTTATCGTTTTTATCCTCTAATGCCCTCTCAATGTCTCTCCATATTTTTTCTAACTCTTCGAGCATTTCATACTCATCTGGTGTGATCTCCCCATAATAAGTCGCATCTGTCTCCTTTTCTTTATTAGGTTGATCCTCTTGCCCTTCACTAAGCTCTTCACTGCCCTCACTTGTAGTAGTTTCGGTTATTAAAGAAGACACAAGGGAATGCTCTCTATTGTTCACTTCATTAGTATCTTCAGTCTCTCCATTAATACCCGCTAAATCAGCGGGTTCATTTGTTTCATCCCCTTCGATATTGGAGTCATCATCTTCAAAATCGGGAGGGTCCCAATCATCTATGATATCAGAATCATCGTCTTCAAAATCGGGAGGGTCCCAGTCATCTATGATATCAGAATCATCGTCTTCAAAATCGGGAGGGTCCCAGTCATCTATGATATCAGAATCATCGTCTTCAAAATCGGGAGGGTCCCAATCATCCATAATATCAGAGTCATCATCTTCAAAATCGGGAGGGTCCCAATCATCTCCAATATCAAAAAGATCTTCAGAGGAATTGTCTCCTAAGAGATCCTCTTTCCCATCAATCCCAAGTTCATCACTTACATCACTACCCGTCTCATCACTACCCGTCTCATCGCTCCCTTCTATCTCTTCTGTAGTATCCTCTCGCCCTACATAATCACGCCCATACTCTCCGCCTCCTTCATCTGAATTTCCTTCCGAATATTCACCCCCGTATTCACTCCCATATTCTGGCACGATGATTTTTCACTCTCCTTTCAGTAATTCCCCATATAGTTGTTTTAGTAACACCCTTTGCTTTCGTATAACAGTGAATTGAAGATGGACTAGTAAAGCTTCATTTATTTTCCCCATGAAAGGTGTAAATTTCTCTTTTTTCCACATTTGCATTTCTATCCCTTTTGGTTTGAGTTCAAATCTCATAATAGAGTTCACTAGCAGTTCTATTTAAATAAAAAAATTATGAAAAGATGTATGTTACGGGAGGAAAGAGGTATATGAGTGCAATGTATCCGATTCTCCTTTAGATCTCTACAAAAAAACTCTTGTTAATGATTAAAACCTAGAAAATTCCTTTATTGGGTTTACCTAATCCGATTCGTATCGTTATATTTATTTGAAGAGATTCCTTTTTTCATATAGTCAAAAAACTTCTTGAAGATATCCTTTGATCGTACCAAAATATCATTTATATCAACATATTCTTCATCATTCAATATGACATATCTCTCTATCAATTCGCCAATTACAGCATCTTTAATGAATTGTTCAGGTGTGCACTTCTCAACCCTACAATATGATCGTATCGCTTCTGAATACTCGTGAGAGAGATGGGCTATGAAGGTTTCTGAGTTCTCTCTCTCCGTGTTGCTATTTTTTGCAATAGTCAAGTTCCTGCACTCCTCTTCTATAATTTACACTTCTTTCTAAAATTAAATTTATAAAGACCTAGCATTTTTTAAGTATGTTAGAATATTTCATGAAACGTAGAAAAACTATTAACAGATTAATCTCTAATCCGCTATACATACATATATCGGGAAGAAACCTTAACTGAATATAAATGAATAGAAATTACATTTAAGAACAAAAATTTCTACTTGCATAGGGAAAATTAATCCAGTTTTGCTTTTCTTTTTTATAAAATCGTGTCACCCCTAAATATGTAGGGAAGAGTATATGAAATGGCTTTATCCTTGTTTTACAATCGCAATACCCCTACTTACGTAGGGAAAATGAAAATATTTTTTTTTGGAGTTCAATTTTCCAAGTGTCACCCGTATCTGCGTAGGGAAAATTATTTATAAACCATTAAAAAACTATTATCAGATGCAACACCCCTATATACATAAGGAAAATACAATCATATTAACCTCTACTATTGATGATTACGTGTCACCCCTACTTACGTAGGGAAAATTTAAATAGGCAATTTGTATATTCATAAAAAACGTGTCACCCCTACATACATAGAGAAAATACTGCTTTTTTCATCCGAAAATCTTATCATAAATCTCTTTTAGAAGTTAATCAAATTTTGTAGTTCCCAACAGAGTACTCCTATTCATTTAGAATCTTATGTTTTTTATCTATAAATTTGGAAAAAATTATTTAAAATCAGATTTTTTAAAACCTTCTATGATAAGGTATTTTGGAGATTATAAACATCCTCTTTAGATCAGATATATTGGATAGCGAATAGCAATAATACTTTTTCTTCACCTTCGGGATTAAAAGAGAACGGAATATTTAACATTAGACAAGTAAATTTTCAGAGAAGTTTTCTCATTTCATTGGTGAAAATTCTACATATCCTAATTGATTCTAGTAAATCAGCCCAGTCATCAAATTTGGCTCTCATATGATTACTATGAGCTAAATTATTCCTAAAATCTTTTAACTTTTTAAGGATATAACGAATATCACCCTTATCCCTTTTACATATTAAGCAAAAATCCTCAAACATTTCAGTCTGTTTAATTATCTCTATTTTGTCTATTATAAATGAACAATGCAGTTTATTAATATCTAGATCTTTAGCTTTTAGAGATTTATATTTTTTTTCGATTTTCTTCAACACCTTACTATCTAATAATGTTTCCCAATTTGGAGCATACTTTATTATAAAATCAATACAAACTACCTCAAAATTCATTATTAAACCAAAAAGTAGTAGACGCGCAGGTCCTTTTTGTAAATCTCCGATTGTTATTATTTTATTAATCTCACCCTCTTTATTTAGAAAATAATGCCTAATTTGTTTATTTATGAATTTATTTAATAGATCTGTGATTGGAAGATTCTCTGAAATTATCTGTTCATTAGTAATCTCTAAAATTTTCTTATCCTTAGTCAATACTTTTTTAAGAATTTTCTCTCCTTTTTTAATTACAAGTAAATCGTAATTCTCATCTTTCATCAACTGCATAGCTTCTTCTTTGGATTGTAATTCACATTTCCAATATTCTAAATCGGAGCTGATAGAATCAACTGTTATATTTTGCTTAAATAACTCCATGAAATTATAAAATTGGGGTCTCGTATGATAACAACTCTTTTTTTTAAATTACATAGATAAATTAGAGAGATTTTGAGGTTTTAGTATCATTTCTTTTCCCTTTCTTTCTATCTCTGTTGAAAAAGAGACTACTAAATTGGTTCCAATTAAACCTCCTGATTCTGTAAATATTGCACCACATTCTGAACAAGCATACACAGTTTCTAATGGAGATTTATTATCAATTTTAAATGAAATTACTGCAGGAGAATCACCGCTAGAACACCAATTATTGCATTCTTCACAGGCTTCATAATTATTCGGATCTGAAAGTAAATGAAGACCACATTCTTTAAAAGTCATAGTATAACAATAAAAAGCTTCAGCTATGTTTGTAGAATCACATATAGGACAAAATAGATCACCATCTTCATCTACCCAGTCTTTAGAAAAATCAAATAAAGATTTCCTTAAATTTTGTTGTAATATTGCTTCATTTCTTAATTCAAAAAGATGAGGTCGTCCGGGTATCCCAATACCTTCTAGATATTCGATATAATAAATAATTATATCATTTGATTTTGATTCAGAAGAATACATTAGATTAAAAGAACCAGAAACAATACCTTGCTGAATGAAGATCTTACCATCTCTCTGTTCCATATTTTGAAAGATTACATATTTATTATGAAGAGAGCCTGTCTTTAGAGGAAACCAATTTTGTGAAAAAGTGTTTGGGCTCTCAAGAGTATCATTTAATAACTTTTGATATGGTGTATAACTAGAATACTCATTTTTTGTATTATCAATTAAAACTCTAACATTACAACCTCTTTTAGCTTGATTTTTAAGGATATTAGCATAGAACTTATCTAAACTAAAAGTTTTTATCCATAACTTAGTTAATGTAGTCTTTTCAAGAAAATTTCTCAACCATTTTACTTGAGCTGTATTTGGAATTAAAAATCTATGCTCAAATATTAATCTAACATTTTTATTTTCCAAAATTTTACCAACCTCAAAAAGCTTTATCTTAAATTAACATAAGCATTAGAGAAATTTATCTTTTTTCCCCAATACTCCAATTTTTATGATTTTTCCTATATTATATAATTATAATTTAACAAGGAACTATGAAATACCTTCTTCTCGCCTCTTCTTGAATAATAGGGGAATAACAATACAACACAAATCTAGTTATATTTTAAAACAGAGAATTATTATTTAAGAAATAAAGATAATAAATCAAAATAATAAAAGCACAAAAGAGAAATGAGTCAACAATATGAAAGATCTTTAGAAGATGTTTTATTGAATATCATATTCAAGAAATTTCCGGATATTACTAAAGATGATGATATACCCTCTATAGAATTCTTAAGAGAATTCCTACAAGATGAAGACAAGATTGATTTTTTCTTAGAGAGTATAAAAGAAATTTATTCTGAAGGTATTTATCCTTTTTTTAATTTAGCACCTATACTTAGCATAATCGCAGAAATGTATAATCAAAAAGAAGATAATTTCAAAAATAAGCTATATGACTTCACTCTAAATTTATTAAAATCTTCACAAGAAAATCTTATTTTTTTAGGATTTGACTTTGTTAGTGAAAGTCAAAGATTGTTTTGGGGGATAAGGGAAGAAATATACTCCATAATTATTCCATATTGGGATTCTGACAATAAGAAGCTCAAAGCTGAATCGATTTTTTTCTTAAAAAATTATGTAGATATTGATTATAAATACTTCTCTTCATACTTTGATAAATTAAAAGGAATTTTAATAGAAGCTAAAAATAAATTAATTATTATTAGTTCAATTTTGATTTTAGGCAAGATTTATCTCTATAATAATTGGAATAATAACGATTTACCTTTGAAAATTGATGAAATAAACCTAATTTTCAATAAGTATAAATTCTTGGATACTATACAGCAAAAACGATTCTTTCTAAATGGTCTACACTTTTTACTTTTAGAGTATGATGAATATGAATCATTTTGGATTGATTTTTTTCTGAATGAATTTTTGAATATAAAGAATCTCAACTTTCGGTTTGAATTATTAAGTCATATCGCTTCATTCCCTAATAAAAAAACATTTAAAAAAGAAGATGCTAAAAAATACTACGATTTTTTTCGCAATTTATTAGAAGGATTATTAGAAGAGGATTTTGAGAAACCTCCTCCTGCTGTTCTCGTTAGACCAAATCATCTTCAAGATGTTCTTCATAGTACTGAACAATTAGCTTTATATTTACCTGAAGTTACGGAAGAACTATTACCACTTTATGAAGAAGTGTATTCTAAATATGTCCCAGAACAAGTAAATAAAGGTATTAGTTTTGAAAGACTCGCACACCAATGGATACAAGAAATATATTTAATGTTATCAGATTACCATAAAAAGAAAAAAAACTATAAAATGTCTTCTATTTATTATGAAAAAGTTGCAGATTATGCTTTTAATGAGAAACAAGAATTAGAATTTCTTATTAAACATTATCAAGCAAGTATCGGTTATGAAATAGAGGAACACAATTTAAACGTGTTAAAAAGGTTATTTAATGAATTAAATGAGATATTTGAGAAATATAAGCAATTATTTAATGAAGCCCATATTTGCTATCCAAATTGGATAGTTTTTGAAGATCTTATCCATTTATGTGATTGCTCTGAAGAAGAATACTCAAAGAACTATAGAACACTAAAAGAACATCTAAAGAATAATGAAGAAAAAATTTCTAAAGAAATTTCCTCGATTCTAATTGAAATTGGTATTATAAAAGCTGAGGAATTTAGATTAAAAATAACTAACAATTATTTTGAATGTGATGAGTTACGAATCCACATGCATGCGACCCGGTCACACCTACGTTCTCGATATCGTTAAAACGCAAGCAAAACTGGGGAATTAAAAGCCTCTTTGCAGGGGCTTCTCCTCTCCTGTTATTACATAAGGTTGAAATGCGGAGATAGAAGCAATTGTAAATTCGGAAGTGGGATTCCATCGAGCCACGCACGGATAACGCTTAATAGGCACATATCCTCGGGGCTCTAAGAGTTCTACAATAGTTTTCCAAACATCAATATAGCTTAACTTCTTTTTTGAGGGATTGTTAACAACCACATCAAATCCTCCAGCACATCCCGGATCTCCACATACCATTCTATCCTTATGGGTTGTCCAGAAATAGGTACCACAAGACTCACATTTTTTCCTCATATACTCTAAACCCTTTAATTCACTGGTGGGAAAATATTGATCGGGGTTTTTAGAAGCGATTTTTTTAAACTGACTTTTTAATTGTTTATCCGTATGACTATCCTTAAGTAATTCAACTTCATTTTCAGAAAGCATTTTAATCTCTAAAAGGAGTTTTTTGATAATTATGTATTAACAATACTAATCAAAGATTTCCTAAAACTTTTTTTATTTCGCTATTTAGGTTATAATTTCAGATGAGGTTAAAAAAAGAGTTTGATGTGACATAGCGCCCAGTATTTTTCTTTTAAAATGGCTTCTTATATAAGATTATGGGGTCTTATCAACGGTTGGAATTGTCGTTTTCTTTAAAAATATAGGTTGGAACTGCCCAATATGGTTCAATCATCGGTAGAATATCTTTGTTCTTTCCAAGGATCCGCCTTATTTGAATATCCTCCTCGCTCCCAGTATCCCAATCTGTCTTCTTTAAGAAAAGTAATTGTTTCAACCCATTTTGCCGATTTATAGAAATAGAGATCTGGAATTAAGGCACGTACAGGTCCACCATGTTTATCACCAAGAGAAAGACGATCATAAGTCAATGCTAACATAGAGTTTGCTGAACTAAGTTTCTCTAGCGGAACCGTCGTGGTAAACCCTCCATCAGCACATAAGAATTCAACATAATTTGCAGTCTTTTTTGGGTTGACCAGTTCCATAAGTTTTATGAAACTTATCCCCTCCCATTTAGTATCCAGTTTACTCCATGAGGTCACACAATGAATATCTACAATAACTTCCTTATCCTTTAATTGTTTCAATTCTTCAAGTGTAAAAGTCATTGGATTTTCTATTTCACCCATAATTTGTAATGTGTACTTACCTCTATCTATAGAAGGAATCCTTCCTTTCTGAAGAACTGGAAATCGTTCTGTTACGTGTTGCCCTGGAGGGACTCTGCTTTTTTCATTACTATTTGCATTATTCATAAGTAATTTGTGTTCGCTAATTATTTTAAATTATCTCTTATTCTTTATCGAAAATTATATTATAAAAATAATTTATGTCCCAAAATTGTGGGTATTTCATAATTAGAATCTCATAAACAATAAAAAACGTAAAAAAATTAGAGAAAACCATGAAATCTAGACCTAATTAAGAGAGTTTTAAGATTTGAAATTTTGAATATCCTTCTTTTACAAAATCATAATCGAGTAGTTCAATTTTTTCTGGAATAATCTTTAGGATCAATTTACGCTTCCCCCTGACAATTCTTTGGGCCTTTTCAAACTCCTCATCTCCTTCCTTAAGAATTATTAATCTTTCCTTGCCACTGGCAGTAATTTGCATTCCTTGAATCTTTCCTGAATCGAGGGGCGTATATATTCCAATACTTACATATGGATTTTCTTTAATATTATCTATTTTTCGTCCGGGCGACGGGCCTACATAGATATCATAATTTGAGCTCTGTTTGTCCATATAAAAATCCATAGGGGTTGCACGAGGTACATTATTCCTATCACTAGTACAGAGCACCAAAACTTTTCTCTCTTTAAGAAAGGTCATGATTTCTTGTTCAAGTCTTTCTTTTTCCATCTGTTTTTTCATAACTCCTCATGGAAGTAAATGAACCCTCTAATTAAAAGATCTATGATGATTAAATGATGAAAATGAAAGGAACATGAAAACCAATGAAAGGAACATGAAAACAAATAAAAGGAACATGAAAGAAAACCTCAGAAAGATTTATTATTTTTTCATTAATCTGTGAAATGCGAAGTCATCATTATCTAAGGCAGCTTGGACATAAGGGGATATCGGTCCTCGTCCTAAAGCCATAATACGAATTTTCAGCCCGAATTCCGGATCCATGGCCGCGCCTACCTTAATTTGTGTCTTAGAGGGGAGTTCATTAGATATAGAAGAGATAATCTTATCCATTTTAGAAAGTGTGAGTTCATGAGAACCCGTGACAGAAATCAGGCATTTATCTACCTTATTGGCATCTAATTCTAAGAGAGGATTATGGATTGCTAATTTAGATTTATCAATTAAATCATCTTTTTTACCTAAAGACTCTGTAATGCCAATAAGTCCCGAGGGATATTTCCCATTTTTTTCTAAAACTCGTTTTACATCTGCAAAGTCGATATTGATGAGCCCACAATTATTTATTAATGTCACAACTTCTCGAATACTCCGAATTAAGATTTCATCCATTAACTTAAATCCAGTAAGGATAGGTATATTGGGAGCAATCTTGAGTAAATTATTGTTCGGTAATGGGATAATTGTATCCGAAAATTGGGCAAGATTATGAAGTCCCATCATTGCCCTTTCTGTTCGTTCGACACCCTCGGATGTAAAAGGGATGGTACAAAAAGAGACTACTATTGAGCCTTTTTTCTTGGCTTCTCTGGCAATAATTGGTGCCGCTCCAGTACCAGTTCCTCCGCCTAATCCGCAGGTAATAAACGTAATATCACCTTCCAATGCTTGGGTGACTCTTTTGACATCCTCTTCAGCTGCGTCTGCCCCAATACATGGATTATTGCCGGAACCTAATCCATTACATGTCTCTTTTCCGATTAGCAATTTTTTGCTTGAATTAGAATAATACAAATCGTGCGCATCTGTATTTATATTCAAAGTTTCGGTGCCCATAAGCTCCATTTCTTGAAGTCGTGACACAGTATTATTGCCTGATCCCCCCACTCCCACAACCGTAGACCGAATTCTTAGCACATCCAGAAGATCCGCTAAATATTCATCATTATCATAATGTTGCTCTTGGGGGTTGAGCTTTTTATTAAATTGAGCAATATGTTTAAACCGAGATCGCACGGAAGAATCTATTTGGAGATTATTGGGAAGTAATTTTATATTCTCTTTAGGATTGACCATATTTACCACTTACTATATGATTTAGCACTATCTCAATTATCTAAAATCTATTTCCTATATTATCAAAAGACGATCCTCATAATATTTCCTCATAATATCCAAATAATATCCTGAAATAACCAAAACGAGAGCGAGATGCTTTTTTTACCCAAAACTACAATACTTCCATTAAATATTTAAATTAATAAATCCATATGGTCTCATGATTTAAAAGCTTTAAAAGCATTAAAAGCATTAAAAGCATTAAAAGCATTAAAAGCATTAAAAGCATTAAAAGCATTAAAAGCATTAAAAGATCAAGGTATTCAAAATGAAAGTAACTCAATGTTTGGATGATTTAGAACAGAATTTATGGCATTATATTCGTGTAAATGATTTTGGATTTTTAGAAATAATTCAAAATATAGACGAAATAAATGTAAATAAAGATGATATCCTGATACATAAACAGATTAAGGAGGGTGATCTCTTTCCAATTATCCGCTATCATCTTATAAAAAGGGATCGAACCTTTGTCATTGAAAAAGCGTATGTAAAAGCACTATTATCTGATAAATTGGTGGAGTTTGTGAAAAAAAATCAGAAATTACCTTATGCATGTGGGATAAAAAACATTTTTTCGGATGGAAGAATCCAAATCGATTATACCCCAATTCAAGATGTTAGCTTTTCCTTAAAAATTATACCGGAAGACTATGACATTAAAAATTCTCAGACCTTTTTTGAAGGATTAAAAAGCTCAACAAATCCGATAACTTCACTTAATCCTCAACAACATATTCAATATAGCAAAAACAGATGGAGTGTTCCAAGTTCATCAGATAAAAGCAAAATATACACCGTTACTAAGAGAAGTGATGGGAGCTTCTCATGCACATGTCCTCAGCATATCTATCGCAGAGCAGAATGCAAACATATTCAACAAGTTAAACGATCATTACTATAAAAGTGGTAATTCTATGCTCTTCAATCCTTTTTAAAGGATTTACACTTTTATTGCCACAATCCTCTTAAATTTGCTTTCGCATTACAAGTTTATCTAAGAAGAGTATCTTCTAATATCTACAATTTCGAAATCTTTTTTATCATGACCCCTCAAGAATACTCCACCTTTCACAGTAGATCGTAATTTTTTTTTTTTCACTAGCGTGCTTCATTTTGAAAAATTTAATGGATATGGCTCATTCTCGTATATATGAATGTGAAAAGAAGTAAGAAATATGGAACTCGAATAGATACTGTTTTTGCTCGTAATGATACCCGTTTTTTGGATATTTACCA
>SHMU01000069.1 GCA_008080765.1 Promethearchaeota archaeon
AATAGTATTCAAGTAAGATATTGATTAATATAGTGTCTACGTTTAAGGATATTTTATTCTACTATGAATTACACTAAAAGCGAAAAAGCACATGGTAAAGTTCTTGACATCCGATGACTTATCGCATCAACCCTCCTTGAAGGAGGAATCCTTTCTACACACTTGAAGGGGTTTACCGCGACAGACAGCCCTAAGATATGCCCGCCAGCTAATGCTTAGTGGACTTGTGGGAATTCCCGTCCTTTATGGCGGGGAGGTTTCAATTCCTTTCTTAAGATAATAAATTATTTAAATTCTATATTATTTAGACTATATATTTTGGAATTCAATCCAAAGAAATATGATTTACTTTATTGATTGGTAATGCTATAGTTCAAAATAGGTATGATTTTTTAAAGAAAATCAATAGATGGAAATGATACCTATGCGAAATTATGGTGTTAATAGATAGAATAAAAATGATTCGAACAAAATTTCATGAAATTATTGGTACAAAATACCCTATTATTCAGGCAGGGATGGGACCCTTTAGCACTAATGAGTTATGTGTTGCTAGTGCTCGAAATGGAGTTCTAGGGGTGATATCATCAGTGGGTATGGCGCCAGGAGTAGTAACGCCAAAAGAAGTTGAACGTGTTTTTGGTAAAGGAGAACCAAAGGAACTCCTTAAGGATGTTCTTTACTGGACCTATGAAAATATAAAGGATGATCCCCAAGCAAGATTTGGAGTGAATATACCCGTTTCTCATGATTTTATATCTCCCTCAAAAGAATTTATAAATGCAATAATTGAGGTCTTTGAAGAGAAGCCAAATATTAAAAATTATCTCAAAGTTATCATCACCTCCGCAGGGGATCCCTTACCTTGGGCTGTTAATGCGGAATCCAAGGGTTCTAACACCTCATATATTCCAATAAAGGAGAATCTTCAAGACATTGTATGGTGTCATGTGTGTCCGAGTGTAAGAGGTGCGAAAAGAGCCGAAAGAGCAGATGTAGATATAATTATTGCCTCAGGTCGAGAAGGTGGTGCTCATTGTGCGTGGAGTGATAATTCCTCATTGGTTTTATTACCGGAGACTGTAAAGCAAGTAAGAAAACCGGTGATTGGTACAGGTGGCTTCTCTGATGGAAGGTCTTTAGCTGCAGCATTAGCATTAGGGGCAATTGGAATACAAATGGGAACTCGATTTATAGCTACTAAAGAATCAGATTTCCAAAAAAAATGGAAAGAAAATATTGTAAAAAGCAAGGAAACTGAAACTATTGTAGGACGAGGTATATTTGGTCCAATGCGATTTATTAGAAATGAAATGTCATTGAAAGTAATAGATGAAACTTTGAAACATTCATCTGATTTATATAGAGGGTTACCTTGCTATGCTAATGGCGAAATTAAAGCACTTGAATTTGAAGGGTTTAAAAATCTAATTGATAAAACTAAGAGTGCAGAAGAGTCCTTAATTCTTGGTGGTGTTGTATGTGGGAGAATTAATTCAATTCCTCACGTGAAAGAATTAATAGAATCAATTATGAAGGAAGCAGAAGAGATTATTATAAATATGCAAAAACATGTAAATATATTACCAGATTGATAGGAACATCTTCATAATAGTCATATAGTTTTTCCAATACGAATAGAATTAGAAAATAAGTAAAAATTCTAAAATCTTAAAAATCTTTCTTTTATAAACTTATCTCACAATTTTTTAGGTCATATTCTTTCATGTTAAATGAAATATCTAAGAATTGCAGAAACTTTAAGCCGTTCCATTATAAATCTCTTGAAGATTTAACCTTAACCCTGAGAAATTTGCAAATATCTCTTCCGATAGAACATAATCTCAAATACTTAAAACAACATCTTACTCTACCAAATATAAAACTTCCCAATAGACTTGCAATTCAACCGATGGAAGGATTTGATGGCAATTTCGATGGAAGTCCAAGTCTTTTGACTCTTCGCAGATATGGGAGATATGCCAGAGGAGGGGTGGGATTGATATGGTTTGAAGCCGCTTCCATCAGTGAAGATCTTAAATCAAATCCACATCAATTAGTTCTTACCGAAGAAAATATTACCAAATTTCAAAAATTTGTATCCTATATAAAAAAGATTTTAAATTCTACGTTGCGCTCACTAGGGTTTCAACATGAAGGGGTATTAATCCTTCAATTAAATCATTCTGGAAGATATTGCAGAAAAGGAAAGGAGAAATATCCTGTTCGAGCTTTTCATCACAAAGATTTGGATATGTCCATAGGTGTTGATGAAAATATGGGTGAAAAAATCTCAGATAGAGAGTTAAATGAGTTAGAAGATATTTGGGTTAAAAAAGCGGAATTGGCTTATAAAGCAGGGTTTGATGGAGTTGATATAAAATCATGCCATGGATATTTGATTTCAGAGCTTTTAGGGGCGAGAATAAGAGAAAATTCCGAATATGGCGGGGAATCGTTTAAAAATCGTACAAAATTTTTACTGAATATAATAAAAAAAATAAATCAAAAAATAACCTCATCACATTTCCTCATAACTACACGATTAGGGATTTACGATGGGATTCCCTATCCATACGGATTTGGTAATGCTATTAAGCATGAAGAAGATTTTCCGGCAACTATAGACCTCTCGGAACCCATTCAATTGATTCAAAACCTATATACAGAAGGTATTCATCTTATTAATATCAGTGTGGGAAATCCACATTATAAACCATGGATAACACGTCCTTATGACTCTCCTGTAGTAGGGGGAACACTACCTAAAGAACATCCTCTCTGTAGCGTGTATAGAATGATAACCTTAACATCTACAATCAAAAAACAAATTCCAAAAGATATAATTTTAATAGGCTCTGGTTATTCTTATCTTCGCCAATTTTCTCCTTATATTTGTTCGGGATTAATAAAGCGCGGAGAGGTAGATTTATGTGGCTTTGGTAGGATGAGTTTTGCAAATCCCAATTTTGCCAAGCAGATATTTGAAGATAATAGGATTGATAAGAAAAAGGTATGTATAACATGTTCAAAATGCTCGGGATTAATGAAAAAAGGAATGAGCACGGGATGTGTGATTCGTGATGATCTTTATAGAAAAACAGATTAAATTTTAATTAATTCATAGTCTTCATTTCCGAGCTTATTCTTGATAGCTGCCTCAAGCTGCCACATAGGATTTAAATTTTTGTTCAATGCTTTAAATTTTTCTACTCCTTCTGGAATTGGATCTGCCCAACGATCATTAGCATCTAATATGGGAAGTCCCGGAGCGGCTGTTTCCATATCAACGCAAGCTTTATCGATTGCAACGGGATCTTTTGAGCCAAAAATTCCAAGATCGGGAATTACAGGCATATTAGCATTAACTACACAATCACACATAGCTGGAATATCAAAAGCAAAATTAATATAGCGTATATTTTGTGGTCCAAAGGAGCTAACGACAGCAAGAGCATTATCAATAAAGATTTCATTGAAAACCTTGAAATCATTATAATCTGCCGATTTAATCGCCTTTCTTATGGGACACGCTTCTGGACATCCTAAACATCCGATACATATAGAAGGATCTATAACAGCTGAATCATTTTCAATACGAATTGCATCAACAGGACAAGCAGCCACGCATTCTTGGTTGCATTTTGAAATATTACAACGTTTTGTGATGGATAATGCTCCATTAAAATGAGCCTTAAATTTATACTGTTTAGTCACGCAGCCTATTCCTAATTGCTTTAATGCCCCGCCAAATCCTGCCTGTGGATGTCCTTTAAAATGAGAGATCACCACCAATTTATCATATTGGTAAAGACTTGAGGCAACTTTGACTTTTTTTAAGTGAATTCCATTGATTTTAACATCTTTTCCATCAAGTCCTTTTTCTCCATCTAAAAATTGTAGGGGTGCTCCGATTATTGATTCAGAATATCCATGAAGATGAGCGATATTGTAATGATCTTCCGCATTTTTCCTGCTACCCAAACATAATGTACATGAATCGGGAATTTCGACTAGATGTGTCTCCATTCCTAACCCCTGTGTTTCTATTAGAGTTGGTATTCCTCCCTTTGTCTTAATTGCATCAACAACTTCGTGTACATAATCATGTCGTAAATATCTCGTATTATAAGCTTCGCCCACATGAACTTTTATTCCAACATTTTCTCCAGAAGTGATGAAACCATCTAAAAGGATGTCCATGATCAAGCGAGTTTTTACTAAATTATTGGTTATCATATTCTTAGATGAATTTGCTATGGCACTTAATTCATAGGGAGTGCTCCAGTACACATAGGATTTTTTTGATGAGATTTCTGACACCACTTAAGTAACTATTATTTTTCAATTATAATTTACTCATAATCATTTTTAGTTAGTTAAAAAGATAATTATTTCATTTCTTAAAGAAGCCAAATGGAATCAAAAAGAGCGTGATAAACATTTTCTTATTGAAAAATTTGTTTCTTCTTGTATTTTTTTAAAATTATCTCGAACCAACCATTTTTTTGAGGAATATCTCTTATATCTTCCCATTCGTACCTAAAAGTTTCCATAGTTGGTTGGATTGTTTGAATTTTTTGTGAAAGTTTGTTCTCGCTCACAATAAATTTCAGATCTCTTAATTTATCTGGAGGTGTAATATAGTTCTCTCTATAAGAGTCATTAAGTGAGTCACGAATAACAATGGAGGAGCCTCTACTTGCCCCATAGCAATGGTGATAATTTAAAATAGCTTCTAAAATATATTGTTGTGTGAGGAGGGCATCTCTTACTCTTAAATATTCTAAAATTTCTGGGTTCCGAGTTATTTTAATTTTTGACGGAAAAGTATAGATATCAGTATGGAGTTCCTTTATGGCTTCAAGGAATCCATTCATCGGGCGTATAATAGATCCAAATTTTGACATTCGATTTTGTATTTTCGATAACATCTGTTTTGGTTTTATTGTAGCCTCCTCATTTAAAAGAATCTTTGTGAATTCATTCTCTAATGCTTTAAGTTTAGGTTGAAATATTTTTCTAAAATCTTCTTCTCTCAAAAAATCAGAGTTTGTGTATGCATTCCCTATTCTTTGTGCCGTTCTTAATCCTCCAACTTGCCCCGAATTTAGAGCAGAACCCCCGGGACGGTGTACCCCATGGCTTCCATTTGCCTCTCCAATAACAAATAAATGGTTAACAGTACTCTCCCACCATATATTTCCACAAACTCCTCCATTTAAGTGTTGATTACACAAAGCTATCTCTAAGTATTCTTGAGATAAATCTATATTATTAGTTTTAAAAAGTTCAAATGCCGCTTTATTTAATTGTAGTAGTCTTTCAATGGGTTCTCCAAGAAGAGCATTAGAATTCTCTAAATATTTTTTTGCTTCATAATATAAGAGTGCTTGATCATAGTGTGAAGGATTCTTAGTATAATCTAAAAAGACTCTATTTCCTACCTTTTCTTTTTCATAATAGACAGCTAAATCAATCAAGGAGGACCCGTGATGTTCAATTCTTTCTGCACTAAAAGGCCATTGATATCCTTTTAAAAAAATTGCTTTAGAAAGTTGTTCAAAGGAATCAAAATAATTATTTAAAAATTCCCGTTCATTACCATCTTTATCTATAGAAAGATACCTCGGGATTACTTGTTGGTATGAACCTGAAAGATTCCATCGAAATTTAATCGAAGCTAATCCAAATTGAGATTCGGTTAAGTTTTGAAATTTACATCCCGCTTTTATTGCAAGACTTAAGCCTCCCCATTGTGAAGAGGGATAAACGGAGTATTTATAAAGCGCAGCAGGACCTCCCGTGGCTAAAATTATATTTTTTGCTTGAAATACTTTTAGAGCAGTTGTTAAGTTAGCAACATCCTTCTTATTGGAAAGAAGGTTCAGATCTAATGCAATTAATCCAACTACTTGATTATTGTATTGAGTATATTGATTTAAAATTTCCACCGCATAATATTTATCAAAGATAGGAATATCCGTTGTCTTTACAGCGCTCAATAAACATTCACACATTTTTTGAGAAGTCAACGGGCCTATTGATGTTGCACGTGCTTTGGGGTCATAATCGGTTTTATAGCCAATATAGCCCCCAAATTCATCATGAGGAAAGGGTACTCCAAGCTGAACAAGATGAAAAAATTCACGTAGAGAATTAGTAGCTTCTATTAATGCAATATCACCATGCATTGCTCCTCCCTTGTAATAAGTTTGTGCCATTTCATAAGGGCTATCTTGTTGAGATCCTACAATTGCCATTTTATAATATGTTTGCTTGTCCGAACCCGTATTAAATGAAGTACCCCCACCCAATTTTTCTGTTATAAGGGCAATTTCATTAGGAGGGATCTTTTCTTCAATTAAATGAAGGGCACAATTTAATCCTGCCGCTCCACTTCCAATTATAATAGTATGAAATTTTTTTATCTCTTTTGTTTGAATTTTGTTCATATATACCTCATTCCATTTTAGCATAAAGATTTGTCATTTGCAGTTATTTTTTAGATCAGGGTTTAATTAAATTAATTTACAATCTTTTAAGATGAAATCCTCCATCAATATGTATTATTTCCCCCGTTGAATAAGGGATTAGTCCAGAAACAAGTGCTCTCACAGTTTTTGCAACATCCTCCGGTGTTCCCCACCTTTTTATTGGAGTAATCCCCTCATTAATTAATTTATCATATTTTTCTTCAACAGGTAATGTCATATCGGTTTTAATGATGCCCGGTTGGATTTCAAAAACAGGGATATCAAATTCAGAAAGTCTATCCGCATACAATTTTGTCATCATAGTTAAACCTGCCTTAGATATACAATAGTCTCCTCTATTCGGCGAGGAAGCAAAACTGGACACAGAAGAAATGTTGATAATAAATGGATGGTAGTTTTCTAATTGGTTTTTTAGAAAAATCATCCAATTTGCAATAGCTTGTGTCAAAAAATAAGGACCTTGTAAATTTACTTTTAATACGTTTTCAAATGAATCTTCAGAGGCTTCCAATATATCCCTTCTTTCTGAAGGAGCAATTCCTGCATTATTTACAAGAATATCTATCCGTGAGAAGTTTTGTTTAATTTCTTTGAGAAGTATTTTACGATCTTCTCCGTGACTAATATCGGCTTGAACATAGAGATATTTTTCTTGATAATCCTCAGTATAAATCCTTTTTAATTCACTGATATAATCTTTTGGAAGGTTAGGGTTTGATGCTCCATTGATGACAAGATAATAGCTCATTTTTGCTAATTCTAACGCAATAGCTTTCCCTATACCTCGGGTAGAGCCAGTGATTAATGCAACTTTTTGCTCCATATTTCACAATTAAGATTAGAATAAGTTAAATTTTTTTGATTCTTTCTTATTTTGTAGTTCAAATGAGTGATATAAAAAAAATATATATCTCAAAGGGTTCCATTAATCTGGAAGCAGAATTCTTCCAACCTCAAGAAAATAATGCTCTGGCAGTTCTTTTAACACATCCCCATCCTAAAATGGGAGGTAATATGTACAATAATGTGGTTTCCGGGATTTTTCACGCTTTAAAAGAAAAAGAAATTTGTTGCTTACGATTTAATTTTCTTGGTGTGGGAAAATCGAAGAATAAATCTTCTAAAAAAATAACTCCTATCTCTCAAGTAGAATTAGCTATTGATTATTTATTAGAAAATGAAGATATCGACCGCTTCTTAATCTGTGGATATTCATATGGAGCTGCTGTCGGATGTTCAACGGTGAACTATAGCAAAAAAATTGTAGGATATATTGCAATTGCATTCCCATGGGATTATATGTCTGAGAAATACAAGAAGTTATCACAATCAGATAAACCTAAATTATTCATTCAAGGTGATAATGATAGCATTGCATATTTTAGTAAATTTAAGTTCCATTATGAATTTTATATTGAACCCAAAACATATGAAATAATCGAAGGAGCGGACCATTTTTATAGGGGATATGAGGATCAACTTGCAGAACTAGTTTTTACATTCTATAAAAGACAAAAATAAGAATAATTGAGAGCTCCAAACACTATATTAAATCTCAATCTGATATAATTAGGCAAAAAGAACCTAAAGTGAACTCATTTGCTTTAAAAAGTCTCTACTATTTTCTACGGCCCAATCTAATAATTGATCATAATACTTATCCACATCATTTGATTCGGGAGCTTTAGCAATTATTGCTAATAAGAAATGAGCATCTTCAGAGAGGATTATATTTTTCATAATGATAAGATCATCTATATATCTAATACGTAGGGTGTCCAAGGGAGATAATCCCATTTCATCTTGTGCTTTAAAGGCGGCATCAGTAAGCAGAGATCCCATCGCCGCTAACGTCTTTTCGTCAACCTCTTCTGTTTTTTGAGAGGCTAATAAAAGTCCCGCAGGAGTAGAAAAAAGTGATGCCTTGAAATTACCGTTCTCATTTAGTTCTTGTAACACCCGCTCAATCTTTGTTACCATAACATTCTTCTCTTCTTTTTAATTTATTTTCTATAATTAATATGATTTAAATATTGAAACTCAAGTAGTATATATTATTTAAAAAACTTCTGATATTAATATCTTTTTAGTTTTCCGAATTTTTATCAGCATTTTCTTATTAGTACTTATATTATGGATAATTCCATCTAGGTTATCAATAATATTAAAAATGTTAAAAAATGGTAACAGTTTTTAATAAAATTTGTTCATGCGAAGGTTGGAACATGTCCCTTATTCGCACAGGCTAAAACCGGTAGCCTTTATCGGATAGAGTGTAAATAAACCCCTCTCCGACTACTTTTACTCCTTCTCATGAAAGTTGCCCATCCTTCAGAAAGGTGGGGTCTCATGCGTGTCTCTCGAAATGAGAGTTGTGTTCCACAAATGAGGGAGGCCCTCACGTACTCGAGGTATAACAAATTATTCCAATGCACCTACAGTTTGGGTTTTCTTTTTTTTTGTTCTTTTTAAGGTAGTTTTAATTATGTTTCTTAGGTTTTTTAGTTTTTTAAAAGGGGAGTTTCCATCGATTTAGTAATTTTGATTTCACAGAGTTAAGACTTCACATGGGTTCATTGTATAATTTAACCATCTTTTAATAAAAAAATTA
The DNA here is from genome assembly GCA_008080765.1 of Promethearchaeota archaeon. GTDB lineage: Archaea > Asgardarchaeota > Lokiarchaeia > Sigyniarchaeales > SOKP01 > TEKIR-8. The sequence goes on from SHMU01000069.1 coordinate 9,109, forward strand.
TATGAGTTGTATGAGTTTTAATAAAATTGATTATGAAATTTTGAAATAATTTTTTTCAATTGATTAAAAAGAAGAGAAATATTCTCATCTTTCAAAGTAAAATAGTCAATATGACTAATTCTTGGCATCTAAAATTACGCCAAATTTCATAAAATATTACTTACTTTCTCCATAAACTAATCATACCAGCAATAATGCGATAATAAAAATGACGAACCCAAGGAAAAAGTCAAATATTATTCGTAAAATTTTATCACTTGTGGTTTCTCCGAGTTTCTCGTTATTCTTGAAATAATCCTTCAATTCAAGCACGCCGCTATTTAAAGATTCTTTAACCCGAGGAAATTGTATAGCGGCTAAAATTATCCCTAAAATCAGGAGTGGAAGATATTGATAAAGAAAAATGAAAAAGAAATCAACTGAATTATTCCAGAGCCAAAGAACATGAGCCGATAAAATATTATTAAGGGCGTGAGAGAAAATTACAGGAAATAACCATTTTTTTCGTAAGAAAAATACGCCTAATATTATGGCCACAAAGAAAGCTTGGATGAACCATATTAGAGGAAACCACAAGGGATAATTTGCACTTATTGGAAGGAGAAGATATGCCAAATGTCCCAATCCAAAATAAAATGAGGAAATCATTACTGCAGATATTTTACGAAAATATTCATCTCCTCTTTTTGCTAAGAGTGCTCTGACCAATACTTCTTCGAAAAATGCCACACTGGATTGAATAATAAGGAGAGAGAGAAGAAAAGTGAGATAATCGTCACTAATTAAATACCGATTCGTAATACTACTAGATGCCAAGGATTCTATACTATATTCCATCATTCCCGGAATTAAATAAAAGATTAAATCTAAAGGGACAAAAAGCAAAAGTAACAACATCATAGCATAAAGAAATTGGTATTTGATGTTTTTTTTGGTTATTGCAAAAAGTTTAAAGAAACTTAGAGCAGGATTTAAATTGTTCTTTATCCCATTATTTTTTTTACTCCATCCTAATATGTAACTGGTAAGATATAGAAACAGCGGCACAGCAAGAGTGATAGAAAAAGCTCGAAAGAGGTAATATACGGGTCCATATAAAAGAGAAGAGGATGGAATAAGGAGGAATAAAACAAAAGTAAAAATAAGCGTGAAAAAGAAGATTCCAAAGAAAACTACAACAATTTCAATCAAATACCTTAAACGACTTTTTAGGAGCTCTGACTTCACATTAAAATTTTGTTCGTAAGTAGTATTCATCTTGAGTTTACATTAAAAATATGGTTTAAGCAATAATAGTATAGGAATGTTTTAAATTTTGTTATTTAATTCCTCTTTAAATAATTCAATTTCTTGCTGAGAGGGAATACCATTTCTTGCTCCCAGCCTCTGAATACATTTTCCAGCAACAAAATTTCCTACAGCAACACATTTCTGTAACTTTGAAGGTCTATTATCCTTTACTTGCAAATATTCATATATAAATCCCGCCGAAAATGCATCACCCGCTCCAGTAGTATCTGCAATATTCTCCACTTCAATTGAAGGTATATTATATGCTTTATTATGATGAAGTAATAAAGCACCCTTATTTCCCATAGTTATGATGAGAATTGTAATACCAAAATGAAACAACACTTTGCTTTTTTGCACGAATATTCTTTCAGAAATTTCTTCGGGAGATACTTTCAACAATGTTAAATATTCTCGCTTTGACAATATCAAAATATCTAGATTTCTCAATAAGTTTTTAATCCGATCAAATCCTTGGTCAATGATAAGCATTCCGGGGTTTAAGATAACAGGGATCCTATATTTTTTGCCTATTTTCGCTGCTTTTACAAATGGGGATATATTCTTCAAGCTGCTTAAATAGATAAGACGACTTAAACGCAATTCTTCTTCTTTAATATCTGATTCCGATAAATAATCAGCCGCACCACTGTGAGCAAAAATACGCCTATCTTTATCGTGTTGATTTAAGGCAACATAGGCGGATCCTGTAGCGTTGAATTCTGAATATTTGATATGATTAGTATTTACATTTGCCTTTTTAAAATCGTCAATAATTTTTCTTCCAAATACATCATTGTTTCCTAATTTTCCAATAAAGGCACATTTCAATCCGAGTTTTCCGCATGCAGCGGCAGTATTGGCGGCAGCACCTCCTGACATCATTTCTAAATCTGAAACAAAGACTTCATCATCCTCTAAAGGAAATCGTTCTATTGTCGCAATCATGTCTACGAGAGCGGCACCAATACAAATTATATCCATTTTTTTCATAATTCAAAACATTTTAATCCAATTCATTATTCATATTCAAATATCCCATAAGGAGTTGTAATTTCCATATGATTCTTATTCGTATTGGAAAATTGCTCACAATGACCTATTATTTGCGCTTCAACTCCATATTTTTTTGAAATTCTGATAATATCTTTACTAAGAGATTCCTTGCAATAGATTTCAAGACGATGGCCCATATTAAATACTTGATACATTTCCTTCCAAGATGTTTTGGAAGATTCTTGAATTATTTTAAAGATAGGAGGAATTTTAAATAAATTATTCTTTATATAATTAAGCCCGGAACTAAAATGAAGCACTTTTGTCTGTCCGCCTCCCGTATTATGGATAATCCCCGATATTTTTTCTCGATATCTATTTAAAATTTCAAGAATAAGAGGAGTATAAGTTCGAGTAGGAGATAATAAAGCTTTCCCGATTGAAGACTTTAATTCATCCACTTTGTCTGTCAATTCATATTCTCCAAAAAATACAAAATCTTCATCAAGTGAAGCATCATAACATTCAGGATACTTATGATAATAAAGATGACAAAGCGTACCATGTCTCGCTAAGGTTAATCCATTACTGCCAATTCCGCTATTATATTCCTGCTCGTAGTTAGACATTCCAAAACTAGCAAATCCGATGATAATATCGTTTTTATTAATCTTACTTGCATCAATCACGTCATTACGCTTCATTGAAGTAAAGGTTGTCGCATCTAATATGAGAGATTTTACCACATCCCCCATATCTGCAGTCTCTCCACCACAGGGGATCACGTTCATTCCCATTGAGGATAACTCCTTGCTATAATTAGAATATTCGTTAATAATGACGGAAATAATTTTTCCCGTAATTATTTTATTGTTTCTTCCAATTGTATTAGAGAGAAACACAGGACCATTCGCCCCCACACAAAGTATGTCATCAGTATTCATGACAATAGCATCTCTTACTACTCCTTTAAAAACCGAGAGATCGCCGGTCTCTTTATAATACATATAGGCAAGGCTAGCTTTTGTGCCCGCACCATCAGCATGAAACAATGAACAATAATCTTCCCTATTACTTACATCTGGAACAATTTTGCAAAAAGCTCCCGGGTATATTCCTTTATCTACATCTTTAATCGCATCATGAACTTCTTGCTTACTAGCGGATACTCCTAATTTGGAATAGAGGTTACTATTATCTTTCATTTATTTAAGAAATTTATAGTTGTTATTTTATATTTTAAATAGTATTCCTTCGTAAAAAAATTCAAAAGTCAAAAAAAATAAGTTTATTAATTAAAAAATAACATCTCTTAATTTTTATGATATAAAAAAAATTTATTTAATACTCTAAATTTAAGTCAACCTGTATTCCTTCTCTTACAGCTTGCGTTACGAGACAATAATCTTCAAACATTTTTTTACATTGGTCAGCTCTTTTTTTCATTTCTGGACTATCAATCTTAGGCTTAATGGTCACATCTATTTTCTTAACTCTCCAAAACCCTTTTTCATTTCTTCTTATTATTACTAAGGCATTTGCATCAAGATCTTCTACTTGAAAGTCTCGTTTTTTCAAACAAAATATGAAGCTGGCACTTAAACAACCAAGTACTGCCATTCCAAGCATTCGAGAAGGATTTGGACCCCACATTTCTGCTTCCTTTTTATGGGTTTCATCGACATAACAATCTTCCACTTTCATCTCTCCAAGTTGACATTTAAAGATCATCTCTTTTTCTAAGCTAAGCCCCACTTCTGTCGTCATTTCCTCAGATTTTGATTCGGTCATATTGTTCACATCTCTAAATAAAATTTACCTAATATAAATAGAATGGTTCAAATTTTTTAACTTACTTCTAATAAATAATTAATCTTACAAAGAAAATTAAAACAAAAGTAGAGCACTCTTGAATGGAGTCTTAAAAAAACAAATAATATAAATAAAATAAAAAGAAAAGAATTGGAATAAAACTAAGGTTCCTTACAATTTTTTATGGCAGAGCCACCAATCTAAGCATTCATAATCCTTACCGGCGTTCGCGAGACGTTCTTTTGCGGTATTCACATCTTTTGCGGGAGGAACAATGACATGGTCTCCAAACAACTCATTATTAGGCCAATTGGCAGGGATTGCTACATTATTATTATCGGCTGTTTGTAATGCCTTAATACATCGCAATATTTCATCCATATTGCGTCCAATCTCCTTAGGATAATATAGAATAATCCTAATAATTCCCTTAGGGTCAATTATAAATACAGCTCGTACGGTACTCGCACCTTGACCCGGATGGACCATCCCTAACTTCTCAGCTACTGGCCCATGATCCGCAATAATTGGAAAAGGAATCTCTGTATCTAAATTATCTTTTATCCATTCTCCCCACTTAATATGGGAAAATACTTGGTCAATACTTAGTCCTATGAGACGGGTATTTAATTCTTGAAATTTTTCATTTCGTTTAGCAAATGCATGAAATTCAGTAGTACATACCGGAGTAAAATCTGCGGGGTGGCTAAATAATACTACCCAATATTTACCATTCTCTGTTGCATCTTCTGGAAGATTGTAAACGCCATATGTAGTTTGCACCTGCATTTTTGGAAAAGAATCCCCTATAAGAGGAATACCTGTTTTCTGTTCTGACATTTTTTTCTTACCTTTTTAGATTTCTACTCAATAATTTTGTAATTAATTATTAAGTTTAGCTAGCTGTTGATACAATTTAATAATTGTTTTTTTAAAATATTAATAGTCTATACTGCGGCGGAAGTTTGGAATAAAATGGATAAAAAAGAAAATTAAGCTCAGAAAAAATCTTTTCCATTTCCTTCCTTCATTCAATTCGATATCATACGATTTTAAAAAAAGAAGGTTCTTTTCTACTTAAACTAGTCTAAGATGTTTCATGGAAATTCTAGTATAGCATTTTGAAGCACTTTACTTAATCATGTTCAAGTGATTCTATTCCCCCAAAATTGTATTCTCTAGAAATCCTATACCACGTGGTGTCGCTTTCCACCCGCTCTTGGTATTCATCAAATAAAATAATTGTTCTAGCATTGACAAATGATAATTCAATTGATCTTCATCTAATTCAAATTTATTTCGTAATTCTTGAAATGTTCTCACATTATCTCCGATAAAGATTAATAGTTCTCGTCTCGTTGGATTACTTAATGTTCTATATGCACGACTATGATCCACTTTTTTATCTAATTCCTTGGTTTTTTCCAGATATTCACCCATTTCCTCCTCTGTCAACTTGCATTTTTCTAATATTGTTTGAGACCCCTCAAACTTTGAATGCTCATCATCGTCTATTTTATTCATATGAATAATAAAATTGGATTATTTAAAATTAAAATTATTATAAAAAATCAAACTGCAAGAAAATTCAATATCAAGTTTGCTGTTTTTAAATAATAAATCATAAATCATAGTTCTTTAAGAAAAAATCTCGTAAAGATTCCTAAGTTTATTAATCATAAACATATCATTTAACTTAACGAAGAGTTTTCTCTTACTAGAATATTTTAAATTCAATTTTTTAAAAATTTCAAAAAAAAGAGTATAAAAAGAGAATGGGTGAAATATTTGAGTGAACAACAAAGCGAAAAGCAAAGCGAGCAGATCAAACTTAAGCTTGGTGGAATGACTTGCGCTTCTTGTGCATTAAAAATTGAGACCAAATTAAAGAATTTAGAAGGAGTAAAGTCCTCAGCAGTAAATTTTGCAAATGAAGAGGCGACTGTAGAATATGATCCGTCAAGCACGGGATATAATAATTTTAATAAAGCTATTTACGATTTAGGTTATAAAGCATCCCTTTCTAAAATTGATATTAAGATCATGGAAGCCATTTCTGAAAAAGAATTTGAGCACACGGTTCAGGAGATTCAAAATATCAAAGGTGTGTATAATGTAAGAGGAAATTATAGTGCAAAAAAGTTCTTTATCGAATTCAACGAATTAGAGATTGATGAAAATGAGATATATTCCAAGATTAAACAGTTTGGATATGACATTGAGAAATCGGCAGGTGCAATGGAAAAAGAAATTGAAGCTCATAAAAAAGAACTAACTTACCGATTACGAATCCTTTTTATTTCGCTAGCATTTAGTCTAATTATCACTCCTATAAGTTGGTTTATGGAAGAATCATTTACGAGAAATCTTTTTCTATTTTTCTTTGCAACGGCTAATTATGTTATTGCCGGTTCCTTTTTTCTGAAAGGTGCCTATAAGTCTTTAAGAAATAAATCAACTAATATGGATGTATTAGTAGCTCTTGGTACTACTACGGCCTACATTTATTCCTTCCTAACTACATTTTTCATTAGCGGTAGAACCTTCTATGAAGCAATGAGCATGATTTTAACCTTTTTGCTGATTGGAAAATATTTCGAGCATAAGACTAAAGGACAGACCTCCGAAGCTATAAAAAAGCTAATTGGATTACAGCCAAAAACGGCTACATTATTACAGGATGGAAAAGAATCTGAGATTCCTATTGAAGAAATAGAGATCGATGATGTTATAGTAGTCCGACCCGGTGAGAAAATACCCGTGGATGGAACAATTGTCAAAGGTGAAACTAAAATTGATGAGTCTATGATTACAGGTGAGAGTGAATATGTAAAAAAGCAAGTAGACGATGAGGTAATTGGAGCAACAGTTAATCAAACGGGTTTAATTCATATTAGAACGGAGAAAGTAGGAAAAGATACACTACTCTCGCAGATAATCGAATTTGTAAAAAAAGCTCAGAGCAGAAAAGCAGAGAAACAACAATTAGCAGATAAAGTGAGTAATTATTTTGTCCCAATCGTGATTCTAATAGCTATAATAGCATTTTCCTATTGGTTTTTTATTGCAAATATTGGACTTGAAACCTCTCTATTAGTCTTTACTTCAGTAGTAGTAATTTCATGTCCTTGTGCTTTGGGGTTAGCAATTCCTACGGCAGTAATGGTCGGTACAGGCAAAGGTGCCGAAAATGGGATCCTAATTAAAGGAGGAGACTCTCTAGAAGCAATCCAAGAGATAAATACTCTCGTATTCGATAAAACAGGTACTTTAACGGTTGGAAAACCCAAGGTTTCAGTAATTTTTACAGAAAAAGATTTAGAAAATAGTGGTATGGACGCTGATACCTTATTGTTTTATGCGGGTAGTGCAGAATTAGGCTCGGAGCATTTGATTGGACAAGCAATAATTGAGGAGGCAAATCAGAGAAGCCTTAATTTACTCCCACCAGAAAGTTTTGAGGCTATTCCTGGCAAGGGAATAACATCCAAAATTGAAAACAAACAAATTATCATCGGAAATAAGAAATTAATGGAAGAAAATTCCATTTCAATTAATAAATTCGAAGATAAATTTAATACCTTTAGAGAGGAGGGTAGAACAACTATCCTCGTGAGCATTGATGATTCTGTAAAGGGATTAATCGGAATTTCCGATAAAATCAAGGAACAAGCGCCTTATGCCTTAGAACGATTAGAGAAAATGGGATTAGATCTGTTTATGATTACTGGTGATAATCAAAAAACTGCGATAAATATAGGAACGGAACTAGGCTTCAAGAAGGAAAACATCCTTGCAGAAGTATTACCTAATGATAAAGCGTTGAAAATTCAGCAGTTGCAAGAATCTGACCAAGATAAAATTATTGGAATGGTAGGAGATGGAATAAATGATGCTCCTGCCTTAGCACAAGCAGATGTAGGAATTGCTATTGGTTCTGGAACAGATATCGCAATTGAAACTGCCGATATAGTATTAATGAGAGGAGATCTTAGAAATGTTGTTGCTGCATTAAAATTATCAAAGAAAACATATCGAAAAATGATCACAAATCTGTTTTGGGCATTTATTTATAACATTATTGGAATTCCTATTGCTGCTGGTTTATTATATTATTTAACAGGATTTTTCTTGCCACCCTATCTTGCAGCAGTCTTTATGGCAACGAGTTCTGTCTCAGTGGTCACAAATGCACTATTTTTAAAACGGTATAATCCTAAAACAAAACAGCAAATAGAAGAAGAACAATTATTAAAAGAAGAACGTCTGACAGATCCAATATGTGGGATGAAAATCATTCCGAGTCAATCAATTGAATATGAGTATGAAGGTGAAAACTTTTACTTCTGCAATCCTTCTTGTTTAAAGGAATTCAAAAACGATCCCGAAAAATACAAGAATTTTGACAATATTGATCCTAAATTAATGCATAAATCTAAACAGAATGAAGAGGAGCAAAATCTTGTTGTTGATCCTGTTTGCGGTATGAAAGGAAAACCTGAAGATTGGATTGAATATGAACATGACGGAGAGCATTATTATTTCTGCAATACATCATGCTTAAAGGAATTTAAACAAAATCCTGAAAAATATATATCTAAAAATAATACTCAAAAGGAGGGAAAATCGAATATGGGAAAATTAAAGTGTACAGACTGTGATTATGAGCAAGATATTCCAATGCATTGTGGGAAACCCATGCATAAAGAAGGAGATCAATTAGTTTGCTGGATGGGTCCGGAATGCGGGGCGCAACCTATTCCTGAACATCATGGAAAACCAATGAAAATTGAAAATTAATCTATAATTTTTTTCATCTCTTTATAATTTTTTTCATCAAGAATCAATTTATTGCCTACTTATTCCTATCTAATCATATGACTAATTATGAAGAAGAGATTTCTCTAGCAATAAGTTTGATAAAAAATGCGTTAAGAATTACAGAATTATTTAAAAGACAAGTAATCTCTTCATATAAAAAAGCTGATAATACTCTAGTCACTACTGCAGATCTGGCATCGCAAATATACATTGTATCTGGTATAAAATCTCTTTTTCCTAATGATTATATCATTGCAGAAGAGAATAATATTCAATTATTAACTGGTAAAGCAATTTCCGAGATTGAAGCCTCCCCGCCCTAAAGGACGGGGATTCCCGCGAGTCCACTAAGCATTAGCTGACGGGCATATCTTAGGGCTGTTTGTCGCGGTAAACCCCTTCCACGTGCGTAGAAAGGATTCCTCCTTCAAGGAGGGTTGATGCGATAAGTCATCGGATGTCAAGAACGTTACCATGATATTCACGGCGGAATTTAAGTCCCTATCCATCTGATGACCGCATTCGCAAGTAATAGTACGCTCGGACAATGAACGCTTTACTCTTTTCCCGCATTTCGCACAGGTCTGTGTGGTGTATGATTCATCAATTCTTATTACTCTTTTGCCTATTTTTTGTGCTTTATAGGTTAAGAATTGGACAAATCTTCCCAACGAGCCCGTGTTTTGCATTGAATGATTAAGAGTCTTGTTCGATTTGTTTTGTCGGGGCGATTTGGTGGTTTTTTTCTTCCGTGCCATCGTTTTCACAGTGAGCTCTCCCACAATAATCGTGTTCGCTTTCGTGTTTTCCACTATTTGTTTACTGACTTTATGTTGAAAGTCTTTAAGTTGATTAGCACATTTAATTTTCATTTTACA
>SHMU01000070.1 GCA_008080765.1 Promethearchaeota archaeon
GAATCAAGGGTGCACGCTTGAGATAAGACGAAAAAGAGTTAATTTTTAATTTATCATTCATTTGGAAAATTAACCAAAATTCCTTTTACAGAATTAGATTATTGTTAAATCATCTTTTTTCGTATCTCATTAACCATTGAATTCCCATTTTCGTTTATTTCTATTAACATTTCACGCAAAATGTCGTTGATCTCGATATTTTTAAGTTGGCATGCTACATATAATAGGGAGAGGACTTCCTTGGAGAGAGTACTTAACTCCTTGATGTTATCTATTGGAATCCTGATTCCGAGTGCTTTAAGATCTTTTTGAGTTTCTTTTTCTTGTTGTCTTATCACTAAAAGGTAATCATTCTTTCGATTTTTCCAAAGTTCTGATATGACACGAATAGAGAGGAGATATCTTTTTGTGGGGCTCCCTATTCCGAATACATCCTTCGTAAATGAGAGCATTTCAGAATTACTTAATGTTTTAAGTCCAAAAGAGCGATTAATTTTATTGGTTTTATCCATTTTATGCTTCAAGTTGGAAACTTCTTGAGCTAATTGCTCGATTTTAAGGAATAATTTCTCATTTTTTTGAAGAAACAACTCTTTTAATGCTTCTATATCATTTTTTTGGTTCATTCATCACCACCTAATTTAGAGGTTCTTTTTATGTATTCTCATTGGCTTATATATCTATTTATCATAATATTAATAAATATAGACCTCTCTGTTAGTTTTGTAATTTATCCATCGTGTATCGATTTGAATGTGTTATATAAACTCAGAAAGTGAGGTCTGAGTAGAAAAGGAATGTAGTGGGAGATTTAACAATTCTTTTAAATGATTTGCGGTTTCGGGCGCAAATCCTGTGAAATGATTGTTGACGATGATAAAAATAAAATTCTTTTTTATGTTGTTAATCATTTGAATTAATTCTTTTACCACATTGTCTTGAGTTCTTTGAACTCTTTTAAAACTCTCGAGTTTCCTGTCCCCAATTAGTCTAATGTAATAAACATCTTGTCCTGGATGAAAATAAACATTTGCCTCTTCCAAATAGGTCGTAACGATATATATCTTTTTTCTATCCACAATCTCATTAAAAATATCTTTTTTGAACCAAGTATTATTTCGAAATTCAAAAAAATAGTGATAACCCGAAGGAAGCATTTTGTTAATTATTGATGTTAATTTTTTAACATTTTTCTCTGAACATTTAAACCATGGGGGAAATTGGAAAAGATATCCCGAAATTTTATCTTCTAGTTGAGCCATTTGCGAGAAAAAAGTCGAAACTTTGCTATCAATACCTTCTTTATGCAATTTATGGGTAATTTCCTTCCAGACTTTTATTATAAAGCGAAAATCGTCTGGTACTTTCTTTCGCCAACTTTTTATCGTTTCTTTACGTGGAAAATTGTAAAAAGTTGAATTTATTTCCACAATGTTAAAGATTTGAGCATAATACTTCAGATGATCTTTTTTTCTAAATTTTTGGGATAAAAAGGACCTTTCCAATCGTTATATTCCCATCCTGCTGTACCAATTTTTATATTCGCCATACTACATATAAAACTATAAAACGAGTATTTATTCCTTTTTGATTTAAAATCTTAAGATATTTATTTCAATATATACTATATACACATATATAATCTATATTGATTAGTTATTATTTAGGATGTGGATGGTCTAATGATATCTTCTGAAAAAAAAATCTTGAGTTATGGAGAATGGGAGGACTCCGCAATAGAGCGACATGATCTCTATAATTTTGAAGCAAAAATAGATTATACTGCTGAAGAATCCTCGAAACACAAAAAAACATCGTATTTACTGGAGCTCTATTTTTTTATACCTGAAGTTCTTCAAATAAATCGGGACTCCTATACTAAAGATCAATTCTTTTTAGATTTAAACAATAGAATCCGCTTTAAAACTCCTCAAATGTCAATTGAGGGCATATTAAATAAAGAAAACCAATTATCACCCATTTTTCGAATTATAGAAAATTTAAAGCAAATAGAATTTGGAAATATTACTGATAAAATTAAAACACGCGTCGAAAGAGAAATAAGACTGCTTGCGTGCATTATTAAAGTTATATTGAGAGACCAAATTAATTATTTAGTTAAAGATCTTCAAGACTTAAAAAAACGGTGTGATTTAGAGAAATTAATAGAAGACTACATTATTTCATTAAAAGATTTTCAGCATAAACTGGACTTTTTAATGACAAAATTTACAAAAGCTCAGATACCTGCAAAGCTCCGGCAATCATTTCAATTTTCGATAGAATATATCAGCATTCAAATAGAGAAATATATGACTCTTGTGTTTAAAAAAGTTGGACGGGAATTTAGCAATAAGATTCAGAAAAAATTGATTGATATTATTGAAACTGAACAAAAAAGGCGAAGAAGTTTTAGTGAGCGTTCCTTAATCAAACTAGAGGATACTAATGAAACCTATTCCTATTATAAAGGTATTCTAAAGAAATATGTGCAGGGCGTGCTTTATTTAGACAAAAAGGACAAAAATCCGAAGTCCACATCAACCCAAATATTGTATTCCGTAGTTGAGGCAGTTGCAATGTTTTTTTCCCTCTTTTTAGGATTTTTATTTCTTGACAACTTCGTAGAATACTCCATTCCCTTTATTATTGCTGCTGTCGTTATTTATATGTTAAAGGAAAGAATAAAAGATAATGCTAAGGCTTTCTCTAATAAAGCTTTAGGTCTAATCTTTCCGGATGAGCGCCATGAAATAACTGATGAATTTTATAATGAACAAATTGGGATATCCAAAGAGAAGGTACGGTTCTTAAAATGGAAAGAGGTTCCCGCAGGAATACTTAAAATACGATCATCAAGTAATATTAGTTCTTTAGAGGCAAAGGGAAAACCAGAAAAGGTATTATTCTATAATCAGAAAATAACTCTTTTTAACCATGAAATAGATAAAATTCATACACGAAAACATAATTTATCTAATATTCTCCGGTTTAATATTCGACAGTTTCTAAAATATATGGATGATCCTATCGAATACATTTCTCATTGGAATAATACTACAAAGGAAGTGCACCAAATGGGAATTGCTAATGTATATCACTTGAATATAGTGTATAAATTAACTTCTTTTAAAGGCACCGAGCAAGAAGAAATACAATTTAACAAATTCAGAGTAATACTAGACCAGAAAGGCATAAAACGAGTAGAGGAACCACAATTTATTTTATAAGACTACTATTAAATCAAGTTATTTAATATTCCCTAATGATAAGATATTAAATTGTTAAATCTAATCATAATATAAGATATGGTCAAATTAGAATGGAATAACAAAGATACTTGTTTAAGCACATTAAACACCTATAAAGACCAGTATAAAAATGAGTTTCGAGTTTTTAAGAAATATTCTAGCAACCAACAAGAATGGAACAATCAACTATATTGCGCAGATAACCTAGAAGTTATGTATTATCTATTAAATGAGTTTGAGAACAAAATAGACTTAATTTATCTCGATCCACCCTTTTTTTCGGGTTCTAATTATGATATAATTATAAAGGAACAAAATAACCCCGTGGAGATCGAAACAATAGCATATAAAGATAAATGGGAAAATGATATCGATTTATATTTGCAAATGCTTTATACACGTCTTTCATTATCAAAACACCTTTTATCACCAAAAGGATTATTTTTTATCCATATTGATTGGCATTCCTCTCATTATATCCGAATTATGTTGGATGAAATCTTTGGGAGGAAAAATTTTGTGAATGAAATTATCTGGTATTATTACAATAAATACTCTGCCGCAAAAAGTAACCTACCGAGGGCACATGATAACATTTTTGTCTATTCGAAAGGAAAAGACTATACCTTCAATGAGCTTCGTATTCCTCGTGAAAAACCTATAAAACAATTAAAAAGGGAGATGATAAATGGGGTATTAAAGAATGCTAAGGATAAAGACGGTAATATAATCTATAGAATTGTAAATGATAAGAAATTGGATGATGTATGGCGTATTCCTTGTATGCAGCCCGCTTCAAAGCAATGGACGGCATTTCCTACACAAAAACATCACAAATTACTGGAGCGGATTATTAAGTTGGGATCTCATCCAGGAGATTTGATTGCAGATTTTTTCTGTGGTTCTGGAACTACTTTATATGCTGCCGAAAAATTGAATCGACGATGGATTGGATCGGATATATCTAAAATTGCCATTTATCTCAGTGCAAAAAGAATTAGAGATTATAAAAAAAAGACATCTAAAACCCTCATTAATCAAATATATAGGGGGGGATTTGGCTTTGAAATTTTGATAAATAATAATAATGATTTGCCTGTAGGCTTTTTTGAGAAAAATCTAAAAATAAAAAGAAAAAGGTAGATATTTAAGAATTATTATGATAGTCAATTTTCCAACCCATATAGGTATGGAGCGCTTCAAATACAATATCTCCTACTTCAGTGAGTGTTGCCGCTACATGATGAGCATATCCTCCCTTACAAACTTTTTGAAGCAGTTCTTGAAGATTAGGAATTTCCACCACTCCATAACCACCATAGGTATCCAATTCATCTTCGGTATATTTTCCTTCTGCCATGATAGCTTTTATCTCACCATTTATGTCATCAGTTTCTATTCGGAGTAATGTGCATGGTTTTGATTTGATCCTTCCTTGGATCGCTCCATAACTGACTTCTCCTCCTTTTTGATCGGAGATAATAGGGTGTATGGTCATCTTAGTATCCTTAAAGAATGATTTTGGAAGATTTGAGCAGTGGAAGAGTACCATCTTGTTAGGATCCTCCCCATAATTATTATTCCAATCCAAAATTGCCGATGGAGTGTCCGATGCCTGTTGCAAGATATACATACCTATCAATCCCGCGATATCTACCTCGCACGCAGCAGGAACCAAACCTTCGCTAAAAATACTCATAACAGCGCAGGGTACAACACCGAAGTTATCTTGTATGGATGGCCAGCACTGAAAGGCAAACCCATCCAATTCATTTTCTATGATCCATTCCTCAACAACGACTGCCAATTTTGCCAGCTTTAATAATCCTTCTTCTTGGAATACTTTAGTTGAGGTGTAGTTTTTTATGAACTCCTGTTTTTCTGTCACACGCTCATCATTATTATCTAGTCGCTCTATTCTTCCAAAAACTTCAGAAAGATCCACCGGATCAATCTTAATCCCATAATAATCTAAAAGCTTCTCACT
Source organism: Promethearchaeota archaeon (assembly GCA_008080765.1). GTDB lineage: Archaea > Asgardarchaeota > Lokiarchaeia > Sigyniarchaeales > SOKP01 > TEKIR-8. The sequence continues at coordinate 5,239 of SHMU01000070.1, forward strand.
ATATCGGACAGTCTCAAAGGCTGCAGGTCTTGTACCAATCTGTCCAAATCTTGCATTCTTTAATGATTTCACAACTTTGCAAATCTTTTCAAATCGTTTTAATTCTAATTTAAATTCATCTGAACTAAGGGCAACTGTATGATTCTTTGTTAATGTAAACGGAATTCCATATTGATATAATACACTGCTTACAGATATTTTTCCGCAAAAGGCATCTCTCCGATTTTTTCTATTCATTTGTGTGATTTCATCTGAAGATGCTTGAATTAATACCGGAACATGCAAACCGGAAAGACGAATGGTGTTTGCTACTCCTTTTTCATCGCCAAAGTTGGGTAAAATTACTAATATTCCTGAAATGTCTTTACTATTATTTCTAAAAAGTTCCGCACATTTTTTTGCATCTTCATAGGTCTCTACTACACCTAAAGGAGTGTCTTCTTCATTTATTATAATATAATTGTATCCTAATTCCTTTAAAACAGCAATTATTTCTTGTCTTCCTTCTTTTGCTAAATGATCGGGAAATACATCCCTATTTGAAACAATCACACCAAAACAAATAGTATGCTTTGGTTGCTTATTAATGAAACTTATGCTTGATTCACCTTAAAATTATTAAAATTTTTTAACTCTATTTACTAAAAAATATTCATAGTTATAATTGTATTTTACGGATAAAAAGAAAAAGAAAAAGAATTTGTTTAATAATATAAAGTTCGAAGTCCTCCTCTAAATACACCTGCTAAGGAGATTCCCAAGAATATCCGGAGTATTATATCAAGTAAATAAAATGCCATAATGACCGCATTTACCACGATTCCGATAATTCCGAATACTCTCCCTACTTTTTCCATGGCATTTTCACTTTCAAAAGCTCTTGCTTCATTGGATGCCTTTCTTGCAAGCTGCCCCAGAACAACCCCGACAATAAAACATGTAAGGGGAATAAATAATTTCACGAGACCAGGACTTTCATAATAATATGCATAAATATATGATGTTGGATACACCCAATATCTGATTAAGATTCCTCCGATTAGGGCTAAAATACATGAAATAACACCCATTACTAATGCTTTTATAGATTCATCTTTTGACTCTGATTTCGTATCTGAAGGTATAATCGTTTCAATATTCGTTTTTTGGGGGCTTGTTTGAGGTGGGGGTGAGGAAACATTTAAACTACTTCCACATTTAGTGCAAAATGATTGATCTTCATCAACCTTTGCTCCGCAGTTAGGACAAAACATGATGATTCAATTAAATCTTATTTCGCATTATTTAGTTTTAAATTGCTATTCTTTAATAATTTTTACGAAAACATATTGAAAAAATAAAAAAAAAAAGAGTTGAAAAAAGAAATCCTCTTCTTATTAATACCTTCTTCTTCTCGTACAACAAGCGAAAAAGAAGAATACTATAACGACAATTACGACACCACTCGCAAATAAGTAATCATATAAGCGTTGGTTTAGGTAAAATCGTAAGTAGGCATCAATAATATATAAAGTTGTTGCAATAGAGTTTGTAATTATGCCAATAATTCCTGTGATTTTTCCTGTTTGTTGTTTTGGATTTTCCAATTCATCCATTTTCGCTTTTCTTGCCATTACAAGCCCAATAATCCCAAGTACAAGCCCAATAATAAAACACATGAGAGGAACTGAGAGTTGAAAGTTACTTGGTTTATATACAAAACTGGAGCTAGTACTTGGATAAGGAAAACCATATCCAAAGAACAAAAGCGAATAAGGATTTGACAATAATTCTTGAAGTGGATCTGTTTTCCCATATACCCAGAAAAAAGTTAAAAGTAATCCTATTACGAATAAGACTAAGGAGAGTGTTCCCATAATCATTGTTGCAGTTGATTCTGGTTGATCAAGTGCTGTTGATTTAGATTTTGGTTTATTTTCTGGCCAACTAAATGTATCAGAATTCTGCTCCGGTTTTGATGGGGTATTAGATTTTATATAGGAGGGAATCACATCATCTATACTCTTTTCTAAAGGTGGTGTTTGAGTTGAAAAACTTGATTGATCTAATCGCGATGTGTTCTTAAGATTTTTGCCACATCTATTGCAAAATTTCTGTTCTCCGTCGATTTTTGCTCCGCAGTTAGGACAAAACATTTTTATTGCTATTTTTATAATTTTGGAATTTTGATGTTCTATATTATTTTTTATTCCTTATTAAGCTTCTTGAACTACCACTCTTAAAAATTGTGAACTCTTACTTCATCGAGAAGTGCGTATTGCAGAGCATACGTCTTATATAATCTCCAAACGCTTTCCATCTCGCATCCGTAGTCCCTAGGGTAGAATGAGGAATACATATTTGTTTTCTAACTTTTCCTCATTATCTCTAGAACCCGCGCCTTCTTTTAAATAGCTATGAGCTGTGAGGAATTAGTATAATTGTGAGGAGGTAATTTATGACCGCCCTAAAGAAACGATGCTTTCTCGCATACTAAGAGTAAATTAATACATCCTAAAGGCTATAATTTATGGATTATATCCATTTTATTTCCTTGATAGATTTTGGAATTATTATTGTCTATGTTTTTGGTGGTAATTGATAGATAACGCTTTTCCACCGGATAGATCGAGAGATTATTATCCAATTTCTGCCATTCATCGAGGCGACACGCTCATCTTTAATTTAATATCCCAATTTATTAGACTTAAATCGATGAAACTCTCTATTTCTGTTGCTTTTATCCTTATAATTACATCTTTGAGATTTCTGGCTAGTATACTTCTGCCCTACATACATCATCAACATTCCTTTTTTGATTAATTTAAATTCTATGAATTTTTAGAGTTAATAATAACTGCTCTTGCTCATTATTTTTTGTAATCTTTTTTTCTTTGCTTTTCCTAATATCTTTTAAATCTTTAACTTCAATATTAATGGGCTTAAATCTTTTTAATTTTTCTGTCATTATGCTCTTGCAGAGCATGTGGTTTTCCTCATTCATTAACTCTCTCTCTTTTTTGTAAATAATTTTGAACATAACAATTGAATTAACATCTTTTTTATCTGCAATATATCATAAAATCTTTTTTTTGGCAAATATTATGAAGAGTAATTAAGCGAGTAGAAATAGAATGAATGAAACTTTATTAGAAGAATTTCGCAATTTATATCAAAATAAATGGTTTAAACTTGCCTTTTATGTTAATTGTGGATACTTAATTGTTGCTGTATGTCTCACTCTCTTTTTATTGCGTGATTTTAACGATTTTTTAGTATATTTCCAGGTTGGGGGCCAATTTCTCGAAGATATAAGCAATCTTTATAATCCTCTAAATTATAAATGGGCCTTTAGATATTTTCCTTTATTTGGATTGGTTTTTGTTCCTTTTTTTGTAGTGGGATTTGATCTAGGTTTTATTATTGCCCAAACTCTGGGATTTTTCTTCAATATTATTATCTGTATTTATCTTCTAAGAATTTTTAAACTTATCAGACCAGACAGAATTGAAGAATACTATGAAGATTTTATTATTTTTATAAGCATCTTTTTGCTATCAGTTCCTCAGTTCTATAATTATATTTTAGGACAAATAAATTTATATATCTCCCTCTTAATTATCATCTCACTGTTTCTCTTTCTTAAATATGAAGATTTAAAACACAACTTCTTAGCAAGTATCTTACTTGGTTTTACAACTATTTTAAAACCAATCACTCTTTTCATCATTCCCTTTATTATTATGATTAAGATTAGCTTAGAGACTAAGAAGATTGAATTTAATGGAAAAACTACCCTAATAAGGCTTTTAGGTGTGTTTATCCCCCTCATGGTAAATGCTTTATTTTTTATTTTTATTCCCGGTCTATTAGAGGGATTTATCGAAATAAATCTTGGTGGAGCAAATCCCATCGATCTCAATCATTCTTTTAGCATTACAAAATTAATAACAAATTTCTTTAATTTCTTTTCAATTGACTTCAATCAAATTATTATTATATTAATCATATTCACTGTTATTATGGGTGCCGGTCTCATTATTTATATTACTCGGAAAAAGGATAAATTTGCTCTTTTATATGGTTATATTTTGGGTATCCTTATAATGCTTTTGGTGTATTTTGACTCCTGGGATCATCATCTGTTAATCCTAACTCCGCTTCTTATTATTGCAATTGTGAACATATCGCAAGATTCGAATAAAAGTAAGAAATATTTGATTCCTAGTTTCTTATTTTTTAGCTTTACTGATTTAGCATGTGTGGGGCTATGGTATTTGTTGGAACCATGGTTTCCTTTTAATTTCATCCCCGCCATTTTTTTAATGATTACTTTTATAGCAATCTCTAAAGATTTATTAAATATCAATCATAAAGAATAGTTGATCATGGAAATAATCCCTGCTATTGATATAAGTTCTGGAAAATGTGTTAGGCTTTATAAAGGTGAAAAAGGAACTGAAAAAGTTTATTATGAGAATCCTATTGACGCCTTACGATTTTGGATGCAAATAGATGGGATCAAAAGATTACATTTTGTAGATTTAGATGGGGCATGGGGCTCGAGTGTAAATAAAACACTCTTGAAAGAAATGATCCAAATAGCTAAAGATAAGATAAAAGTTCAGATCGGGGGAGGGATAAGATCTGCTGATTCAGCAGAAGAATTAATAAGATTAGGCGCAGATAGAATAATCATTGGAACATTAGCGATTAAAAATCCCGAAATTATAGAAAAATTAGCTCAAAAAATCGGATCAAATTCCATTATTGTCGCCCTAGACTATAAAAATGGTAAGATTTCTACTCATGGATGGACTCAGCAAACTGAAATAAGCCCTTTTGCGTTTGGTAAGGAATTAACAGAAAGGGGTGCGGGTTTTATCTTATTCTCGGCAATAGAGGCAGATGGAGCATTTACAGGTCCCGATTTTAAGAATATAAAAAAAATGGTTGCAACCGTAGATTTACCTGTATATGCTGCAGGCGGAATAAGGAGCGAGCAAGATCTCAATGAGCTAAGGAAGATTGGGGTGCAGGGGGCAATTGTTGGAAAAGCATTTTATGAAGGAAAACTTAATCCCTCAATTGTTATTAATCCCAAATATAAATAACCTTCTCATACATCTTAACCTCATTTTTACGTGAAAGATTTTATCAAATTCGGCTATTTCGCCTCTTTAAGATAAATTCTAGCAAAATAACGCAACCCTTTGATTTGAGAACATTATATTTCAAACTTATTTTTAGAATATACGGAATCCTCTCAACTTGTGTTTTTTATTAGAAGGTTATGTTATTTAATAAAGAAAAACAAATAAAAGCTTGAATTAATATTAAAATGATAAGTAGCAATTAAAATAAATTGATATTGAATTTTTATTTTTAGCAATTAATGGACTCGTATAAATTAAAATTAAAAGATTAAATTTCATTAAATGTATAAGTGAACGAAAAATTTTGAATTTGAAAATCATTCTTTATAAAATTAAATTAGTAGTACATAATATAAGGAGAATTAAGGGAAAAAATGGAAAAAACGAAATGTAGATTCTGCGGAAGTGAAAACGTCGAGTTTACGTGCGAAAAATGTAAGTCAAGTTTTTGTATTAATCACATGGCCACCACGGAGCAATATGAATGTAAGAATCATGATGTACGATATTCAAAAGCGAAAGCAGAAGAGACAAATCATCGCTGCACAGTAGTCGAAGATTCAAAATGTCCCGAGTGCAATTCTTTACTTCAATTAGACAAACTTTCTTCTGGACAATATTATTTAAATTGTATTAATTGCTCGTGGAATTCATATCTTAAAACACCGGGCATCTTTTTTGCTTCTAAAGAAAAACTTGCCCGAGAAGCTAATCGATATCGCCTAGTGGATGGGTTTAAATTATGTGGAAAGAAATTAAAGCATTATGAGGGTAAAGAAGTCTGTCCAATATGCTTTTTAGAATTGCTCAAAAGGGCACCTTTAACTAACTTTTCTACAATCATGAGTGCCTTTAACATTACTCAAGATCAGATGGTAAAATTAATTGAAAGATTTCTCAAAGAAGAGAGAATATACGGCATAATTGATAATCGCAATGAGATGTTTTATTACATCCCTCCAGAACTTAAAGACAAATTGTTAGAGAAATTTCATAAAGATGGTGTTATTAAAATTGCAGATATCGGAATAATGCTTGATATGAGTTCAGATATCGCATTAAAAGTTGTTTACAACATCATCAGTCAATTTAAGATAAAAGGATCCTTCTCGTTAGATAAAAAAACCTATTATACACAAAAATATATTATATCTACAACCATTAAAAAAATAAATGAAAAGGGGCGAATTTCTTTAGAAACACTGGCGGGTAATTTTAATATTCCAAAAGATTTGATGAAATCATTTTGCGTGAACTTAATGAGAACCGATGAGATTTCAGCCTATTTTGCCGATAAAGGAAATGAAATTATTACCACAGACCAGATTCATACAGACATTATTGATTATTCCAAACAGTACGGTAAATTCGAACTCACCAAACTCGCAAGAAAATTGAAAATTGCAATAGAGCTTGCGAGGAGGAATTTACATGAATTAATTAAAAAAGGCAAAATAAACGGTATATTCACCCAAAGAAGGGAATTCATGACCATCGCGTATCTTAATAAAAGTATTAAAGATTTAGCAAAGGCGTATAGAAAAATGCCGCTGCGTGAACTGTCCAGTCGTTTAGGAGTCACTGAATCAAGTATTGAAGAGAATCTTGCTCTTTTAATTGGAAAAGGCGAAATAGATGGATATATTGATATGGATAAAAAAGTATTTGTTGCCTACAGTGTATCAGCAGTACCACAAGAGATTGCCACACCTCAAAAAACGATCAATCATAAAAATGAAGATAAGATAGAAGTACTTAGAGAGTATGATTTTGTTGGGGGACAGGTACGATTTAAAGTAGTTGTAAGAAATAATAGTGATATGGCAATAAACAATATTAAAGTGATTTTGGATGCTCCCTCGAGTTATAAAACTAAAGAACAGATGATCAGTATCCCTGTAATTGAGAGTGGGGCATCAAGAGGCGTAGATTTCTACATGGAGCCTAAAGAATGTGGATTATCACATATTGCAGGTACGGTCATCTATAAAAATGCCTTGGGTAAACAAGGCTCTATTCCTGTGCGACAAAAGGAAGTTCAAATTAAATGTCCCTTAGTATGTACCTCTCTCTCTACTATTGAGGATTGTCAAACTGCAATAGGGACCCTTCCGAATGACGCCCGAGCGTTTTTAATCGCTGATTTAGACCCAAGATTAGCCTTTCGGGGTGCAATTCGTGCTCTTAAATCCTTTGAGACAAGCATGATTACATCCCATGAAGATTCTGATTCCCAAGAGGGCTATCGTGCTGAGGCATGGTTCTGTGCGGAAGCAAAAGTTACAGGAGGAAGAATTATTACGAGAGTATTTGTCTCAGAGCAAAACCAATCTTTAGAAGTACGTGTATGGTGTGATTCTCCCGGACAACTCACAGGCTTTTTGGCAAAAGTAATTGAAATCTTATTTGAAGAGATAAATATTATCCGAAAAATTAGGTCAGATGAGCGTGAAAAAACTATTGATGTAATGGCAATTACTCAGAATCTCGCAGAAATTAGCGATTACTGTATGTTAAAATGGAAAGCAACCAGAATACGAGATAAACTGCACGATACATTCGTACGACTTAGAAAAATCTTAGCCAATAACAATCCAATTTTAGATAGAATAGAATATTGGCTTACTTTGCTGAATAAATATGAGGAAGAAGAAAATATTGGTGATAAGGAAGCTGATAAATTAGCTGATGATGTTGAGAAGTTCAAGGAAGTACTTAAACGAACAATTAGTATTGCTTAGTAATCTTTCCTATTTTATTTTTATAATTAAATATATATCTCTAACTATAAAAGTGAACAAACGTGGACAGGTTGTCCGAACCCGTCGTTAGAAGAAACGGCGAGGTATAGACCCTTGCTGCTCTATATCCTTCTTTTATACACCCAAAATGGGCATTTGATTTTACAATTGAGGGAAGCCCTCTGTTTCTATTTTCCGATGCGTTATGAACCTGTAAGGGGTTTTTTGCTCTTGACCTCAAGGGTTATTTATTACTATTCTTATTGTATAGTATGTACGCATCATATGTAAAACACACGAGAGGAGCGATTTTTTAAAAATGTCCACTTTTATCATAAAATATTTTTTCTTAAACGCTAGAGGTTTCAGTTAAATACTTTTCTTAATTTAAAAGTGGGAAAATTGATATTAATTCAAAAAAATGATAGATATAATAGCCCAGCACGGATTCGAACCGTGGTCGCAGGGTTCAGGGCCCCGCATGAAATGCCTAACGGGGAAGACCCCTCTTAATTGGCCACTACACCACTGGGCTTTGTCTGTTCTGAAATAAAATAGTGTATTGACTTCTCACATACACTATAAACCACACTTGTGAATATTTCATAACAGTTTAATAAATAAAATTTTAAGACCAAAAAAAATTTATGGTAGTAAATAAACCAACTAATAATTATAAAGTAAAAATATGTTCGATCTCCTTCCCATTGTAAAAACCTCTAAAAATACAGAAGAGAGCTTTGATCCCAAAAGAGTGTTTAACAGTTTAATAAAAGAAACAGAATTGACCGAGCAACAGGCAAATGAGGTTGCAATTGAGTTAACGAGAAGAGTAATCTCCTATAAGATTAAAGTTTTGACTTCTCCGGAAATTAGAGAAATGGTATGTTCCATTCTCCTAGAAAAAAACTATGATACTGCCAGATTTATGTATACCCGTTTAGGGCTTCCTTTTTTTGATTTTAACGAATTAGTCACTTCCTCTGACGATGAATCCTCCCAAAAGAATAAAGTTTTTTCGCAAATGAAGTATGAATATACGGAAATAAAAAAGATATTACAAAAATTGAAAGAGATGAAGCAGTAAAGAGATTTCTCTTCCATATTATTATTTTTGCTCTTGTTTAACAATATAATACTCAAAATAATCATCTAATTAGACATATATAATATGTAAGAGATGAAGGCATGCTTCAATGAAAACATTTAAATACTAGATAAATGAATTAATTACTTGGTGGATGAATTAATAACTTAAAAAAGTTAAGAGGAACTCATTACAGTCAAACCTCATTTTAAAATTTTTAAATTAACCCCATGACTGAAAACTTAACCCAAACTGCAATGATAAAAAATTATCCTCTTTTCCTCCACCTTTCTTATTAATTGCAACACATTCTAACTAAAATGATTTTTGACCCGTTTATTTTATCTCCTTATCAATGTAATTTCCATTATAGTTTTAATCCTTGAAGAATATTACATCACTCATAACATCAGTTTAATACCTTTTGTCTTTCAAAGCACTATTACTTTCAAATCTATTTACCAATAGCTTTAAAAGAAGAATAGACTTAGTTTTTATAAATTTCGTTCTTTAATTTATAATCTCTTAATTTTAATTATGATCATAAGCAGAAGATGCATTATCTATAACCTTAAAATTTAATTCTTTCACAACATTAATAAAGAAGAGTAGATATGAATTAGATATGAGTTAGGTGGTTGTCCTTGAATGAAACTAGAATAAACCTTTTTAGAAAGCGGTTGAGTAAAACTGATGTTGGAGAATGGGGCACATCTAATTCTGAGGCAACCAGATATTTCCCCGAAGAAGATACAAAGGATTATGAAGATATAAGACCTCCTTTCTTTCGGGATACAGATAGGATTGTTCATTCAAAGGCCTATGCGCGTTATATTGACAAGTCTCAAGTATTCTATGGTATTAATAATGCAAATTTAACTCACAGAGCTCTCCATGTTCTCCTAGTCTCAAGAGTTGCTCGTCAAATAGGAAGAATATTTCATTTAAACACCGATTTAATAGAGGCAATCGCTTTAGGACACGATATAGGACATTCATTTGCATCTCATCTGGGAGAGGATATATTAGATGAATTTAGCCGAGAACATGGACTCGGAAGATTTCGTCATAATGCACAAGGTGTTCGCTGGCTTACTTATTTAGAAAAACGGTTCCCAGAGCAGCCCGCAAAAGGACTTAATCTTACTCTTCAAGTGGTAGATGGAATTTTATGCCATAATGGTGAGATGGAAAAAAGAACTCTTGAACCGTTCAACAGAAATAAAACATGGAAAGATCATTTCAAAGAATATGAACAAAGTTTTACTAAAGAACATATAGATCTCATTCCAATGACTTATGAGGCAATCGTGGTAAGATTTGCAGATGTGATCTCATATATTGGGAGAGATATTGAGGATGCCATCCTTTTAAAATATATTAAACGGGATCAACTTCCCAAAGGACCGCAAAAGATATTAGGCAATACTAATCGAAAAATAATGAACACCCTCATTATGGACCTACTTAATTATAGCCTTGACAATCATATTATTGGCTATAGCGAAGAAGTCTTTAACGCTTTAAAAGAATTGAAAAGATTTAATTATGAACAAATTTATTATAAGCGTGATTTAAATTTGAGAGATATTGTTACAGAACAATTTAACCTTATTTTTGAGAGATCTCTTCATGCGGTACAAGTACAGGATTTTAGTTCCCCCGTATTTAAGGACCATATCGAATATATTGATGATCATAATTACACATCTTATTATGAACCACTTAAAAAAGAAGGAAAGTTGACTTTGATCGTAAGGGATTATATATGTGGGATGTCCGATAAGTATTTTAACGATACTTATCTTTTTCTTAAAAAAATCACAAATTAATTATTCTCTGATGGAATATACTTCTATAAATCAAATCTAACAATTGTAAGAATTAGATATTATAATTTATTAAATTCATTGCTCTTTAAATGTTGAACCAAAGATTATTAAAGGATTTGAACTTATTTGTATCGAATTACAAATGAAATTATTACCAAAATTAACCTTTAGAGCCCTTATTTCATTATTGGGACCTACTTTATTTGTTACATTTACCATGCAATTCCATTTTATCTTGGAATTTGTAGCCTTAATCAAAACAAGGTTACCCTTTTATTTGGTCATTTTTCATTATTTTGGCTTATTTGTAGGGTGTAGTTTTCTACTTAAAATAGCCTTGCGGTGGAATGCTACACTCTATCTTGCAATAATGGTTGGTTTGATGATCGGCTTTTTTATTGGGCTATTGGTAATTTCTATCCCTTGGTTTGTTCCTTTAGGACTTTTTGGTGCAGGCTTTACGATAGGAGCAACTCTGGGTATCTCTATCAATAAAATATCTCCGATGCTTGGGGAACATAAATTTAATGGCCGATTAATTGGATTAGGTTCTATTTTCTTGGCATTTTTTCTCATTATTGAAGGATTGATTGATATCTATTCTAATCCTTGGATTGCTGTTATTCTGCTTTCTGCATCTTATCTGTTGTTTGTTATCCTTGTATTTTATAGCAAAAAATATCATGAACATCCTCCTCGCCCACGCTTCAAAATCAAGTCATATATTTCGATGAGAGAACATCTACCTGGGTTATCGTTCGCCTTTATCTGGGGATTTTTTTTCATTAATACCTATTATTCTACTATGTTATTTTTAGAAAGTTCAGAAGTATTAGAAAGTCTAAATACATTTATAATTATTTTTGCTCTTTCTATTTTGGTGTTTGGATTTCCTTGCGGTCTTCTTACTGATAAAATAGGTAGAAAGTTTACAATTTTACTTGGAATGACTATTCAAGCTTTAGCATTTATCTTATTATCCTTCAGTACACAAAATGAATTTATTTTATTGTTCATTTTTCCTATTGTTATTGGCATGGGCTTTTCCTTAACTCTTATGTATGGCTTACTTATTATGATTGAAACATCACAAGGATCCAATCTTTTAGAACATTTTACACTATTATATATTTTTGCAATCCCGGGAGAAATATGTGGTGTTATCCTCCCTGAACTTCTCAAACCTTATTTCTTAAATGAACCCGGGATTCTAACGATTGCTCTGCTTTTCATCTTTATATTAACTACTATTATTGTCTTTAAAGTAAAAGAAACGCTTCCAATAAAATCTGAGTTATATATTAAACCTGAATCAGTTAATGAAGATGATCTCACGCTCTTTAAGGAGCGAAGAATTTGCTTGGTTTGTAAAGGAAATGCTACGGGATTCAATGCCTATGTCTGTCCTGAATGTGGCGCTTTGTACTGCTTGAAATGTGCCAAAGTATTAAGTAACATAGAAAATATGTGTTGGGTGTGCAATTTCATTATTGACGATAATAAACCTATTGTTCTTGAAGATAATATGCTGGAAAATGAAGTAGATGAAGATATGAAAAAAAAATCCAAAAAAAATAAGAAATTAAAGCCGTAGGATGATTTTATAGAAAAAATTTTACTTTCCGTTTCTAACTACCCAAATTTGATTTCTATTGCATCATATGGACACTCTTCTAAACATTTGCCGCATAAATTACATTCTCCTTCTCCATAAAAACCTTCGAAGGTCTCGTCTAAAATCCTTATTTGCTTCGGGCACATTCGTTCGCAAACTCCGCATTCTTGTCTTCCCACGCATTTAACGGGATTACGAGTAAGTTTTAAAAAAGAATATTTACTTATTCTGGCGCAAAGAGCTCCAAAGGGACATATATAACGACAATATGCGCGGGGGTAAAATACGGAGAGAATAATGATTATCATATAAAAGAAAAATGCAAAAAAGGACCAAAAGTCTGCAAATATAGGAGCCAAAGACGCTGTCAGGAAGATGTTTGCGACCACATCTGGTAGAAATACAAATAAAAATTCTGACAATGAGAAAAAAGCTATTGGTCGGGTTCCTAATAAGCCAACGCTTTGTTTATACGATTCATAAAACTCCTCATTGGCTATTTTGGATATCCATAAAGATACCATTATAAGAATCAGTAGGATGATAATAAAATATTTAATTTTTAGCAATCGTTGATGTGTAGTATAACTAATTGTTTTTTCATCAGCAGGAATATAGCTTAAAACATCCTGAATTGCACCAATTGGGCATAACCATCCACAAACAAATCTATTCGTGAGAAGGATTAATAAAACAAAGACACCAATTAATAGTAAAGGAAAGGTGCCTTGTGTAAAAAAATAGAACATAAATTCTACTATGCCTCCTCCATCAGTTAGTGAATTACGAGGAGAGCTTAAAAAGGGCTGGACTTTCACTACTCCTTCAAATACATTTAAATTAATAGTAAATAGTAACTCAAGAATTACATAATGAAAAAACACAAATGAGATGATCTGGACACAATGTCGAATTATTGTGATCTTCTTACTTTTATTCTTACTTTTACGTTTTTCTAAATCAAGCATAATTAATTATCTTAAAATTGGTTAAAAAAAAAACTTTTTGCTCAAAAGAACCAATAGAAATGTCCTTTCTTCATTCCAAGAAATCATCTCATATGAAATAATTCGCATTCACAGTTACCTAAAATCTGGACATCCTTGGACGTCCTCTTTAATGACCTGTAACTGAAGGTCTTGAGCGCTCCATGTAGGAACGACC
>SHMU01000071.1 GCA_008080765.1 Promethearchaeota archaeon
TGAGGCGATCCGAAAGTGCAAAGTTATAAATCAAGCGGCATTTCTCCGATAAATCCCACAGGAGTTCTAATTGATCTACTGTGGGATACATCCGAATTTTTTGGGTTAATTGCACGTTCTCTTCTCCTTGCGAGGGTCTCTTTCTCTACTAGTGTATAGTATGCGAGGGATTTAAAAGGAGGGGGTCCGTTAATTTATTAAATAAGATGAAAAGATTAAACTATTTATATTTTCCTTTCTGAACAAAATCTAAATGAACCATTATAAAAACAATGGATGCTTATTATTCTAACTCAGTTTGCTTTTTCCTTTTCCTTTTACTTTGGATTACATACTTAATGATGAGATAAAGAATGTATAGCCCCACACACACAAAGCCTAAAATACCAATAATTATCATCAAATAATATGGGGTTAAATCGGGGTTAATTCTTACGAAGACACTTAATAGATATATTATGACCCACATAATTGTTTATTTTTTTCCAGTAGTTTACTATTATACTTATAACATTATACATTATTTTTCCAAAATAAATAATTTATTGGAAAACTCAAAATAGTTGTAATATCCTAAAGAGAATATGTCTGTGATGGCAAATGACTTCTGAAAAATTAACTAATGATACAATTCTCTCGATTGTCGAGAAGTATGCCAGAAAAAATTCATTAGAAGATGATATTCATGGTTTTGCCCATGTGAAAAGAGTGCTCACTCTTTCGCTTAAAATTGGTGAACATTACAATCCAAAAGATTTAATTTTAAAAAGTGCAGTCCTTCTTCATGATATAGGAAGAATAGATGAAAAAGACATTTCATCACACGTGAATCACGCAGAGTTATCGGCTCAAAAAACCTTGAAATTTTTTAAAAATAATAGCTTCAAGCTGAAGGAAAATATAGTTTCCAAGATTATTCATGCTATTCGAGCCCACTCATTTTCTAATAATATAACTCCTATCTCTATTGAAGCAAAAATACTTTCGGATGCCGATAAACTCGATGCACTTGGAGCCATCGGATTATATCGGACGATTGGATTTACCATAAAAAATCAAGGAAATCTTCAAGATGTAATGAAGCATTTGAATGAAAAAATTCTTCATCTAAAAAATCAAATGTATCTCGAATTCTCTAAGAGATTAGCAGAGGAACGAAGTCATATTATTACAATGTTCTATAATGATATTAAAAAAGAATATTTATCAACTTAATATCTTTTTACGACCATTTTTGTTTTTTTGGATGAAAAAATAGAGCCTCATAAAGAGAATCCTATAAAAAGAGCTATGAATATTAATTGTAGTTACAAAAGAGAAGATTCAATATATGATCTTTATATATTATATATGATAACCTAGATGCTCGTAAATGAAAAGAAAATGATAATTTAATAGCAATATGATCAAATTTCTCTTTCTCAATATGAATTAATTATTTTTTAAGTTGTAAGACTAAATTCTTTATCTGTTCAAATTTCTCTTTTGAAGCCCATATTACATAAATTACGTTATCGATAGGAATGGCAACTTCTTGTATAACCAGAATCCAATCATCTCCAAGTTGTTTCGCGGTGGGACTCCCTTTTTTAAATTTAAGATACACGTTTGCTCCATCATATTTTTCTATAGAGTCTTGCTCAAATTTCATATTATCATTTATATCTCCCATATCTTTAAGTTTCCCCTTTTCCTTCAAGCTCTTAAGTTGCTCTCGAATTTTATCAAACACTAAAGCCAATTTGTCTTTTGCTCGAATCTCGTCAACGATCTCTTCTTCATATTCAAAAATGATTATACCGAAATCCTTTTCAAGGCCCATAAAGCCTAATACATCAATGTCAAATACATCCTTGCCAAATGATTGGATTTGATCATAAAATTGTGACTTTTCCAGTCCATCAACGAATTCATCCACTAAAAATTGAAAACTTTTTAAAATTTTAATCTCTTCTTCCTTTTCCCGTATTATTTTATCGATTAATTCATTAATCGGACGAGCATAATAAATTTGGGTTCCTTTTGAAGTTTTAGAGCCTTTTTCCACCCATTTATCTTTAATAAGTCGGTCTATGATACGATAAATTGTAGTGCGCTTTATATCTAATTCTTTATTGAGATTTCCAACAATATCTCCTTTCGAACCCTTTTCCAATAGAGTTAAATAAACTTTACTTTCTTCAGGAGTTAATCCAAATTTCTGAAGTCCTAATCGCCGTAAAATTCCCATTGTATCAAATAAAAATTTCGGAGATATTGTTTGCAATTTTTTACTCGGTGTGAATTTAATATTCGGCCTTGTATAAGGTTCTTGCATACTAAAAGAACTTAATGTGCGTCCTAAAGTAATATAAAGTGTCATAATTTCCAAAAATACAGTTCCTTGTTTAATATCAGCTTTGCAGATAATCGCTAGCTCATTGTTCCTGAAACCCACAAGCCAATGAGTTCTGCTCTGAGCGGCAAATCTTTCAACTGTATTATTAAATATTCTATAAGTGTTCTCTCCAATGATAAGTAGTTTTGAGTCTTTTACATCCCATTTAGAGAAAAAATTTTGAAGATCCTTTATATTAATAATATCCCATGTCTTCGTCGCATATTTAATCTTTTTTCTCTCTTCTGTAATTTCTATAAATGCAAGTGATGTAATACTATGATGATTTTTTAATAAATCACTAATTATCGATTCATATTCCATAAAATTTAGACTCTCACTCGCATTATATTCTAAGGATCTATTCTAGTACATATAATTTTTTGTACTTTATAACCTTCTTACATTTATTATTCCCCATTATTTTTTCTTCTTCTTCTAAGTTCATCCTTTAATTCATCCATGAGCGATTTAGAATGTTGTGCCGTTTTCTTGTCCAACAATGAAGAAAATGAGTGTTCCGGATTGAGACAACTATTAGGATCTTTTAATTCCGTACAATCTTGAGACTTGGATGAAACTCTTTCTAATTCATCATCAAAAATAATACAGGGAATACCATCTATTTCTTTAATTCTTACCAATTTATTCTCCTCCACCAATTATATGTTATTTTTATTATGTTGTTTTCAAAGTACTCAAATGAAAAAAAAAAATTGATTTAGATTTTGAAACATATACACTTATGCCACGTATTTAAAAACATCTGTGGATGATCGAAGGCCCCATCTCTTTATATTCGCGTCGAGTAATCCACATGCGATGGAATGTCTTTAGTGAACTTAAGATCGATCCTCCAATCCACACGGAATACATGCGTTCGGGGGGAGCAATAATTTTCACTTCAACAGATTCTGGAATCTGTTCTCGGATTTCCTTTACTAATCGCTCTTTAATTCCCGGAAACATTGTAGAACCCCCAGAGAGAACGATATTACTATAGAGATCCCGTCGCAAGTCCATCTCACACTCATTGATAGAATTAACGACTAAATCATCTAAGGGAGGGAGTTCTTTTCCGATAACAGACGGATTAAAAAGACATTCTGGTGCTAAGAATCTTTCAAGTCCTACACGAATCGTCTCACCATCGGGAAGCATGTAAGCTTTCTCCATACCTGCTACTCGTTTTGACATCTCTACCTCTTTTTCTGGATCAAGGGCTACGTAAGCCAGTTTCTCTTTGATATCCCGCACAATCTCAGTCTCTGCTGCAGTTACCAACGAGATACCATTTTGTCTTAAAAGTCGCTTTAAGTATTGTGTTACATCTCTTCCCGCAAGATCAATTCTCTCAATCGCATGACTCAATGCAAATCCCTCAAATATTGGAACAATATGAGATACTCCATCACCGATATCAATTACACATCCAGTTGTACGACCTGAAGCGTATAAAGAAAGAACGGCTTGGGTTGCAATATATAATGCAGGAACATTAAATGTCTCAAACATAATCTCAGTCATTTTTTCCCGATTATCTCGTGGATTCAGCGGGGGTTCCGTTAATAAAACTGGATGTTCTGAAGGATCAATCCTTAAATCCGTGTAGAATGTATAGTGCCAAATCCTTTCCATCGCAGGCCAATCTGAAACCTGACCATGCGTAATCGGAAAGTCTAATTTCATCACACCTTTCAATTTTATCGCATCTTCTCCAATATACCATTCTCGGCTATATGCTTCTAACTCTGGCATAATATTGCCATATTTTGGATGTCCAACCAATGTGGGAAAGACTGATCGGGGTTGATCCTCCCCTCCAAAGCCATTTTTTGTAATACCTGTCCCATTATCTAAGACTAATGCCCTATTAAAAAGATTGTTTTCATTCATTTTTTTCCTCCATTTCTTTTGTTATAATTTATTTCTTATTTCCATTTTTTATTTTTCAGTTTTTATTTGATTTTTTATCTATTATGAAAAACCATATAAATATGCTACAGACGGAATATGGATTAGAACATATTTCTGCACAAATTGCTGTGCTTTCCGTTTGCGGCTTTTCTAACTTTTCCTATGACTATAGTGAAAATGATCCTATTTAAATGTTGTCATGCAACAGTGACAATAGTGTTAGTATATTATAACATACCACTTCCAATCCAGTAAAACATTATTAATAGAAGATTGGGGTTATATATAAGAAGGCTTTGAAGACAACTGGGAAAAATGTATTAGGGTCTTAATATTTAATAGAACCTACATTCAAGTAATCTTTACTTTATATAACAAAAATTAATATATTGAGTAAAATGTTAACAGATCTCCAACTATTCTATTCTGCGAAATAAATATAGAAGTGGGATTAATTATAGAAAAAAATATACTCTTTATTATGAAATAATAATATTAAAAGCAATGGCAAAATTGGTTGGAATAGTTTTTCATGATGATGCAAAATTGTTCATATGTGCATCTCATGTCTTCTTTTTGCACATATCAGAGTTCCACTCTTCCTTTAAATTGGTTTTGTTAATATACTCCATGATATTGTTTCTAAGTTGTGGTTTAAATTCAATAAAGCGAGGGACCATGAAATAGGCTAAATTCTCCCTTAAATAATTATACAGCGCTTCATGAGTGATGCTGCCTTCTTTTTTAAGGTCAACACAGATTTTTAGAGCCTTTTTACCGCTTTGCTTAATGGGAACTTCGAATACCGCGCTTTCAAATACTAAAGGATGTTTATTGGCAATTTTTTCGATGTCATATGCATTCACTACTTCTATACCCCTGTCTATGAGATCTTCAGAGCGTCCTGCATAAAAAAGGTATCCCTCTTTATCAATAAATCCCAAATCACCGGTATAAATCCATCCTTCTTCATCAAAATAGCGTTCATCTTCTTTTCTTTTGTAATAGGTAATGCTTAAGGGTATTTTCAATCTGATCAATACTTCTCCAATATTATCACTTCCAGGTTCTAAGACTTCTTTCTGTTGGTTGATGATTTTTACCTCAAAAATATCCAATAGCTTTCCTTTTGATGTGAGTTTGGTTCCTTTAAAGCCTTCTTTATTGATAGAAAAGTTGAATATTACTGATCATGACATCTAATTCTTCTGAGGTAAAAACTTGAACATATCATTCATGGTTTAAATATTCTATGACGGAAAAAAAGCCCGATCTACACCGCTTGGCTATTTCCTCTTTAAAGACTGTTTGGGCGAGGACATCTCCCACCTCACTCAATGCTTTTAGAAGAGGGAACGCCAGCCGCACATCCAGTAAGGGAGTATCGTATTCATGCTCGACCCACGCGTGCAGATTGAAACAATGGGCAAAAAATTCAGTATTAGAATCCAGAAGACTATTATCTTGTTCATGCGCACGATTATAATTCTCTACGAGTTCATCTATACTCTCAGCACTTTCATATTCTTTCTGTAAGAGAGCGTCGATATTTAATAGCACATACTTGCAACCCATAAAAAACTCCCCCCCACATAGAGAAGCGTTTCATTGTTTTTGATACATACCACTAAATACTCATTAATTTTCTGTTCTTTCAATCTTCTTGCTACTCATTCTATTAGTAATAATTTTTCTAAATTTTTAACTTTCATCCATTCCAAATAACCAACTACTCATTATGACAACAAAATTACTCTTAAAATTTCATAATACATTTATTTGACTCAGAAATTAAAGTTTTGAATGTTTCAATTTTAGAGATACTACATTTTAAAATAAACGGGTGAGGATATTGTCAAAATGAGAATCAAAGGATACAATAGCTTTCGCATCATATTTTTCGTAAATATAAATTAGGCTCGCATCTGTGAAGCTCAATTTCTTTTTACCAGAACAATATTTTATTAAGACTTGAGAAATTTTGGAATATTCCTTTATTTCAAAACCTATAATCTCAAAAAATCTTTCAGAACCCCAAAATAAATCATAATAGGTTTTTAAGTAGTGCTTGTTTGCGTTGAATCTGGCGACTGCCAAAGTGATTGTTTCATTTAAAACGGAGTATGGAATAATTTTTAATTCATTATATTGGGCAATTAAAATATCTAAAATCTCATTAGCCCTTTGATAATTCTTATCCTTTTCAGCTTTTATTGCAAAAAGAAAACTGGTGTCAAGCAGTATCATCCCTATTTTTTCACTCTACTAATTATTTTAAAGATCATAGATTAATTCATCATCTGATTTATCGGGATAAGCTAAGGGAGCATCAATAGTATTGCTCCTAATTTTTTCAATTATTTCTTTCGTAAGAGTGTGTTGCTGAAATTCTTCAAAAATGAACGTATCAATTTGTTTATAGGCAAATTCTACACTTTTGTCTAAAAGTTCTTGCTGAGTAGGTTTCTTTCCTAATCGTAAGGTAATTTTAGCTTGTAATTTTTCTAAAAGCTCTTTATTATTCATCTTGACACTGGTCATAAATATTAGTAGACTTTTCTACTTATTATACTTTTCCATTGTGAATATAAAGAAGTTCAAAAAAGATGTTATATAGAGTCCGTTGATTTAATCATTCAAGCTTAGAATTAGAAAACGAAAAGAATTATAGAAAGAGATACACTCATTATTTTGAAATGATAATGATAAAGCAACGGTTAAATAGTTCGAAATTGCTTATTATAATATGAAATTATTTGTATGTGTATCCCATGTCTTCTTTTTGCACATATCAGAGTTCCACTCTTCCTTTAAATTGGTTTTGTTAATATACTCCGTGATATTGTTTCTAAGTTGTGGTTTAAATTCAATAAAGCGAGGGACCATGAAATAGGCTAAATTCTCCCTTAAATAATTATACAGCGCTTCATGAGTGATGCTGCCTTCTTTTTTAAGGTCAACACAGATTTTTAGAGCCTTTTTACCGCTTTGCTTAATGGGAACTTCGAATACCGCGCTTTCAAATACTAAAGGATGTTTATTGGCAATTTTTTCGATGTCATATGCATTCACTACTTCTATACCCCTGTCTATGAGATCTTCAGAGCGTCCTGCATAAAAAAGGTATCCCTCTTTATCAATAAATCCCAAATCACCGGTATAAATCCATCCTTCTTCATCAAAATAGCGTTCATCTTCTTTTCTTTTGTAATAGGTAATGCTTAAGGGTATTTTCAATCTGATCAATACTTCTCCAATATTATCACTTCCAGGTTCTAAGACTTCTTTCTGTTGGTTGATGATTTTTACTTCAAAAATATCCAATAGCTTTCCTTTTGATGTGAGTTTGGTTCCTTTAGAGCCTTCTTTATTAATAGAAAAGGGCACACATTCCATATAATTCCAAGTATTAAACAATTTTACCCCAAATCTATTTTCAAAAATTTTCCAAATATCTGCGGTGATTTCTGGACCAAATACCCATTTGAGAGAATGATTTCTGTCAATATCTCGAGGGGGTTGGTTTAGAATTAGTGGAAGCACATTTCCTATGAAATAGAAGCAGCATATCTTATATCTAATAATGTCATCCCAAAATTTGGAAGGATTGAATTTTTCCATGATTACAATGGACAAATCCAAAAACATAGAGGTTAAAATCACCAATAACCGGATTTCAGCATGGTACAAGGGAAGCGGTACATAAAAGGTACCTGTTTTATGAGGACCAATTTCTTTCAATAGTTCAGCCGAAATTAGCCCTGCTAGAACCATAAAATGCTTCAATATAATTGCTTTCGGAGTGGATACTTCTCTTGAAGGATAAAATATTTCCATATTAGAGATATTTTTAATATTAACTTCTGGATTTTTTTCATTTTCTAAATTGATTTCATTAAAGTTAAGAAAGACTTCATTAGATTCAAACTCCTCTGGTGGATTTAGAACAATAAATTTTTTAATCTGCGGTAATTTTTTTTGAACTTTCACGATTTTCTCAAGAAGCTTGTATTCCACGATTAAAATCTTACTATCACTATGGGTTATCACTCGTATCAAAGCATCTTCATTGAGATATTGATCAATCGGGACAAACACGCAACCTGCTTTTGAAATTCCAAACCAAAAGAAAAGATATTCAGGAGTATTTGAGAGCATCAATGCAATATGAGTATTAGGAAGATGCAGATCATTTACAATATCAAGAAGAGCATTAGCATATTTATTTGAAATGAGATGTATTTGCCTATATGTAAAGCTGTCGTCTTTAAAGAAGAGAAATTCTTTATTCCCGCTTTTTTTAGCCTTTATTTCAAGTAGCTTTGGTATTGTAGCATTTTGTACTCCAAACTCCATGATTTTATCGAAGTAGGGGTTTTTTTTCTTGATAACCAAATGGTCATCTTCAATTTCTACGGTTATTTGATCTTCATCATCAAAAGGAAACGCACTATCCTTAACGATTTGAGCTGGCAGATAGATCCAATAACTTTTATAGGATTTTCCAACACTTTTTTTCACACCAGATTTCCTAATCGTTATTTTACTGTCAGCTGATTTTCGAGCAGTCATTAGAC
The DNA here is from genome assembly GCA_008080765.1 of Promethearchaeota archaeon. Taxonomy (GTDB): domain Archaea; phylum Asgardarchaeota; class Lokiarchaeia; order Sigyniarchaeales; family SOKP01; genus TEKIR-8. The sequence continues at coordinate 8,872 of SHMU01000071.1, forward strand.
AATTTGTAAGAAAGATATATAATATTTATAATAGTTTTCATGCTATATAAGAATCACGATCGTAAAGTATGGTAGTAATACTTAAATAATAAAAAAGCAAATTTAAATAATAATCAATAGAGCGATTGTAATATTGACAATAGTTTTTAAAATAGGTAAAAAAATTATTGAAGAAATTAGCAATTGCATGAAAATTACAGTTAATAATATTAATGGATGAATACAAATGGAAGCAACTATTCCCCAGATAAAAGACATAGCTGATAAAAACGATGAATACAGTTCAGAGGAAAGAAACTTAAAAGCTATTGAGTTACTTAAAGAAACTAAAATACTAAACATTACTAAATTGGCGAATATGCTAATTGATTTATTTGGGTTGGATGAAGGGTTTAAGAAAGTAGGAAAGAGAGCAGGACAAGAGATTGAGCTGTACATTTCTGCTCTACAAGGAAGTATTACTTTTCCACTTGTGTCAAGAAGAGAAAATTTTGAATGTCGCGCTGAAAAAGCCAATGATCCCACAGCGACAATTGTTATTGATGTAAAGGAAGAGAATGTTTTGAAACTTCTCAGTAACATAATTAGAAGTAAGGCAAATATCGGAGGGCTGGCAAAATTAGTTCCAAAATTACTATCAGGTAAGGTGAAAATAAAAGGTTCGTTATTTGCAGCGTTAACGTTGGTAAAATGTTTAATGATTGGTAAAAATGAAATATATAAGAAAAAAAGGTAAGAGATCCTATGAGTTTAGAGAATGACTCCTTTTTAAAAATTGCAGATACTATTACTAATACATATTTGGAGAAGAGTGAAAGAAAAATAGCGGGATTTTACTGCACATATATTCCTGAAGAGATTTTGGATGCGGGAGGGTTCTTTCCTTACAGAATAAGAGCTACGGGAAATGAAGACACTGAATTAGCAGATACTTATATGGTAAGATTTACATGCTCTTTTGTGAGAAGCACACTAAACCTTGCTCTGATGGGAGAATATGATTTTCTTGATGGGCTCTTTATATGTAATAGTTGCGATCATAGTAGACGCATGTTTGAGATTTTTGATTTAGTAGTGTTTAAAAGAGAAAATTTCACGAAAGAGGTACCAAGGTTTTACATTTCATTACCTCACATTATTTCCGAGGAGGGTTTCCAATGGTTTTATCAAGAATTGAAGGAATTAAAGGAAAATATCGAGAATGCTTATAATCTTTCAATAACGGAGGATGCGCTCAATATTTCCATTGACTTATATAATAAGAATCGTAGATTAATGAGAAAAATCTATGATCTAAGAGCGTTAGATGAACCCAAAATCAACGGTACCGATGCGCTAAGAATGGCAATGGCAAACTCCTCAGTTCCTAAAGAAGTGGCGAATCCTGAATTAGAAAGAATCCTCAAAAGTATCACCAATTCTCCGGGGATAGATACAACTAATAGAAAGAGAATTTTGTTATTAGGAAGTGTGGTAGATAACATACAATTTACAAAACTCGTGGAAGATTCTGGAGCAATTATCATATCTGATAATTTATGCTTTGGAAATAGAACTATCGTAGATGATATTGATGAGGATAAATCAGTTGATCCTTTAGCAAGAATAGCATTGCGATTGTATTATCGATTGTCATGCCCCCGTATGATGGATGATCATCCACGAAGATTAGAATTTATAAAAAAAGAGATTGAAAAGGGAAAAATTGATGGAGTTATCTTGCAGCGAATTAACAATTGTGACTTACATGGATGCGATAACATGCTTTTTGAGCATGAGCTAAAAGACTTAGAAATCCCCGTGTTCAATATTGATAGAGAAAGTTTTCAATCAGATGCCACGCGCCTTCAAACTCGAATTGAAGCGTTTTTAGAAATGATAATGTAAAAGAACTATTGATGATGTGATAATAATGGTTAATGAACTTGATTTAGAAAATCGCTTAATTCCCGTTAAAATGTTAAAAGAAGCATTTACTGGAACAAGGGAATTATCCAATAGAATTTTACCGGAACATACCATTCCTTCATTAAGAATAGGTTCAAAACTATTAGAAGATGCCTTATCTGACTTAATTGGGAGTGCCAGAGAAGGCCTTCCAATCATAGGATATCATTTTTCCTTTCCCCGAGAATTTCTTTCATGTTTTGATTGTGTACCCGTATGTATTGAAGGGGTATCTTTCATGTTTTCAGCAGTAACATATTTTGGAGCAGAAAAATATTATGATAAAATAAATAATTATGGACATCCTTATCACACGTGTTCAGCTCAGAAAGGAGTGATGGGAATGAGTTTGGATGATTTAATACAATTCGATGCGATAATAGCTCCAACTGCACCATGCGACAATACATGTGCCTCATATCCCTTTTTCGAGTTAAGAAAGAAATTTCCAGTAGTAATTGTAGATATGCCTTTTAAACATGGAGAAAAAAGTTATAATTATTTTGGTGAAGAGATTAAAAGAGGGCTATATGAACTTGGAGCTATAATTGGTCAAGAACCCGACTTCAAGAAAATGAAGAAATTCCTAGAATTTGAAAATCAAATTACTGAACTACAATTAGAGATCTTTGAGTTAGTTAAAACAGTTCCTTGTCCAATGGAAAATATGTTTAATGTTTTGTCTGCCGGAGCAAAAATCTTTCTTGCAGGGACTAAATATAATTTAGAGTTTTTTACTGAAATGTTAGAACTGGCAAAGAAGCGTTACAAAAGAGGAGAATCATATGGTGGACAGGAAAGAATCAGAAGTATCTGGCCTTACATGATTACATTTTTCGATGTATCTTTATTAGAATGGCTTAATAGAGAACTTGGGATGAGTGTATTGTTTGATTGCTTCAATTATAGTTTTGCGGAGTCAATTGACACCTCGAATAGGGATAAGATGTTCTATGGAATGGCAAAGAAAAGCATGGAAGCTCCTATGGTTAAGCAGTCTTCCCAAATGTATTATCCATTTATACAAGAAATGGTATCATTTGTAAAAGAGTATCAAGCTGATTGCGTAATATATACTTCAAGCTTAGCGTGCAAGCAATTTGGTTCCGTTCCTTATATCTTAAAAGAGGCGATAAAGGCGGAAACGGGCGTTCCCATGCTATTAATTGAATTAGATGTTGCAGACGCGAGATTCACCAGTTTAAAGAAGATGAAGGAGAAAATCATCATGTTTACCAAAACGTTATTATAAACAAAAAGTTGAAGCATTATGAATAGTAATATTGCAAATAATAAAATTATACCTTATGAAATGGTATTAAAGAGTATTAGATCAACAGGAGAACTTGTAGAGAGAATCCTACCAAATGGAGAACTTGATGCATTACGAATAGGATCAAAATACATAGGAAATGCAGTAAGAGATGCAGTAGAGAAAGCTAAAGAGGGATGGCCAATTATAGGTCATCATTTTGCTTTTCAAAGGGAATACTTGTATTGTTTTGATTGTGTCCCAGTTTGCGTTGAGGGTACGTCTTATCTTCTTTCAGCATTATTACCTGATGGAATCGAACGTTATTACGATCTTATGGCAAATTGGGGGCATCCTTTTCATACATGTTCTTCGCAAAAAGGAGTAATGGGGATGACGCTAGATAATTTATTTCAATTTGATGCAATTATTACCCCTACAGCACCTTGTGATAACACTTATGCAAGCTACCCCTTTTTTGAAAGCAAAAATATCCCTCTTATCTTACCAGATCTTCCTTTTCTTCATGAAGAGAAGAGTTATAAATATTATGCAGAACAGATAAAGCTAAGTTTAGAACGATTAGGTGAAATAATTGGGCAAAAACCCGATTATGAGAGAATGAGGAACCATATTAAATATGAAAATGAAACCTACAAAGTTCAAATGGAATTATTAGAGCTGAGAAAAGCGACACCTTGTCCTGTAGAAAATTTATTTAATGCCATATCCGCGGGGATTGCAGTATTTGCTTCGGGAACGCAAGATAAATTAAAATTCTATCAAGAATATTTAGAAATTGCTAAGAAACGATATAAACGCAAACAATCTTACGGAATAGATGAAAAAATAAGAAGTATCTGGCCTTATATGCTAATCTTTTTTGATCTCTCGTTATGTGAATTTCTTGACAGAGAATTGGGAATGACTATTTTATTTGATATTTTTAATTATAATTTTTCGGAACCTGTCGATGTATCAAGTGATCTTGATTCACTATTTTATGACATGGCAAGAAGAGGAATGAATATGCCTATGATGAAGGAATCTACAGATTTCTATTATTCCTTTATTGAAAATTGTGTAAATATGGCAAAAGATTATTCCGCAGATTGTTATGTTTTTACAAGTCATGTAGGATGTAAACAATTTGGCTCAGTTCCGCAAATTCTTAGAGAAGCGTTAAGAGAAGAATGTGGCATTCCGATGCTAATGATTGATCTTGACGTGGGAGATAAACGATTTACGTCCATGAAAATAATAAAAGATAAACTCAGCATTTTTGCCAAAACCCTGTTATGAGTATTAATTATAATGTGAGAATTAAGAACAAATTGAAGTATTTTGTTAAAACTTAAATAAATCAAAAAAAAAATAAATATGTAGAAAAGAAATATGAAGAAGGTGAAAAAAAATATGATTTCAATAGAAAGCCCAAAAGATGTATTAGGAATTTCAATTTCAAATATCCTTAATTCAAGAAAAGACCAAGAATTCTATGAATTAGTAAAAGATTACAATAAAAAAATAGTGGTTAATATCACGGATTTATATGCAATTACTATCATCTTTGAAAATGAAGAGATACGATTTCAGCGAGGAGAGCTGAAAAAAAGTGATATTAAGTTGACCACAGATTTAAAAACACTATTGGACTTGGCTTTTGGAAGATTAAATGTAGTTTCAGCAGTATTAACACGGAAACTGAAAGTAAAGGGTATTTGGAAAATTAGGGCGTTGTTAAAACTGATGAAAATATTGTTTAAAACAATGATGGATGTTGCTAATAATCCCAATCAAAATTATTTTGAACAAGAACAAGAAATAAAATAAAATAAGATTAAATAAAATAAGATTAAATAAAATAAAATAAGATTAAATAAGAGAAGAGGTGAGAAAAAATTACTATAATAGAAAAATCAAAACCTATCTATAATGATATAAGTAAGGAAGAAGTATTTTTAAGACTAAGAGAAATTTTTGGCGAAGAGTATGTTACTGATAAAGCAGTTGATTTGTATCCCTATTCATATGATGCAACAGAAGCAAAAGCACACATGCCAGATTTCATAGTGATCCCTCAAGAGCGAGCACAATTAATTGATTTAGTCAAATTTTGTAATCAATATATTATACCCATTGTACCCTATATTTCAGGGAACAATATTGGGGGATTATGTATCCCAGAAAGAGGGGGTATTATTGTTGATTTCGGCAAAAAAATGAACAAGATTCTTCATGTAAATGAAGAGACGATGTATGCCGTTTTGGAGCCCGGAGTTACTTTTGGGCAACTGAAACAATATCTTGATGAAAATTATCCTAACCTACGCTATAGTTATCCATTTGCACCGCCCTCAGCAGGGGTAGTTGGAAATGTGCTTTTAAGCGGGATGAATAGTATGTCTGCAAAAATAGGATCTATGGCAGATTCTATTAATGGCTTAGAAGTAATTACTGCAGATGGAGAAATTGTAAGAATTGGATCGTGCTTTTATGGTGATGGAGAATCGGATTTGGATAGTTGGTATTGTAGATATCCTATGCCAGATCTAATGGGGCTGTTTGTAAATTGGCAGGGAATGACGGGGCTTGTAACCAAATGTGCCGTTCAATTATGGCAAAATCTACCGTATCAAAAGCATTCTGCGGCTTTAGTCTTTGGGATGAGAGAGGTTGCTAAGGTGTTGAGAGAAATAGGGAAATCCGAGGTAGTAGATGATGCAACTATGTTTTGCATTGAATCAATCAAAATGATGTTTGAAGATTATAAAACCAAAAAATTCCCCGGAGAGCCTGACTTTGCGGTCTTAATGCCCATTTCAGCGAAGACAGAAAAAATGCTCGAAGCAAAGGAAGAGATCTTAGAAAATACATTAAAAAAATTAAATGAAGAGGGTATTAAAGTTATAGGAATTGATTTGGGAGAATTTTCTCAACTTTTCAGTCTGCGAACACGTTGTGCGATTGATTTGCCATCGGTGGTTCTTCCAATATATGTCTCTTCCGGATTGACTTGGTTTGGAAGTTATGCGCCTGCTCATAAACTTGAAGAATTAATTGAGAAAACTGATGAAATTTATCACAAGCATAATTTTTCGCCTATGATTTACGGAAAAACTATGAAGAGTGGACATTATGCTGTTTTTCGGTTGATGGCTAATTATAACAAATATGAAGAGCAAGAAGAGGTTAAAGAACTAATGAATGAAATTGCCGAAGTCTGCATTGATGCGGGTTGTATTCCCTATAAAACACCAATTTGGCTCACAGAAAAATTACGAAGAAAAATCAATCCTGGGTGGTTGAATTTATTTGAAAAAGTAAAGAAAATGATGGATCCGAACAATATCTTTAATCCAGGGAGATGGAACTTTAATTATTAACAAGGTGAAAAGTAAGTGGTCGAAGTAGATGAAAGTTTAGTGGGAAAAGAATTCTTGAAACTGGCTTTTGAACATTGTATAAAATGTGGTACGTGCAAGATGGGGTATAAATCTTTCAAGCCTTCCTGTCCCTCTGGAGAAAAGTTTCTCTTTGAATCCTATTGGGCTTCAGGTCGAATTCGAACGGCAATTGGTATTCTCTTGGAAGAGCTTCAATGGTCTGAGGAATTGAAAAACTCCATTTTTGCGTGTACGACATGTGGCGCATGTATGGATTCGTGTCAAGCTCCTCATGCCCATTATATTGTCGATATTATTGAATCTCTAAGGGAACTTGCTGTACAAAATATCGGACCGGGACCAAATCAAGAGAATCTTGTTGAGAGAACAAATAATCCTGAGATGTGGAATCCATATGGAGTTCCAAACTCTACCAATGCGGAATTAAAAGAAAAATATAATTTACCGGATAAGGCAGAATGGGTGTATTATATTGGTTGTACTTCCAATTATCGACAGACGAAAATTAGGGATGCAACAATACGCCTTTTAAAAAGAGCGGGAATTAATTTTACACTAATAGACGAACATTGCTGTACAAGTCCTATGTTAAGGACAGGACAAATATCCTCTGCAAGAGATTTTATGAATTATAATATAGAAAAAATTAAAGAGGTAGGAGCGGATAAGCTAGTGACAAGTTGTGCGGGGTGTTATCGTACGTTTATCAAAGACTTTGAAAAACATGGGGCAAACTTTGATTTTGAAGTATATCATACCGTCGAATTATTAAAGGATCTTTTAGATTCTGGAAAAATGAAAATTAAATCAAAATATAATAAAACGATTACATATCATGATCCATGCCATCTAGGAAGACATATGGGAATCTATGAGATCCCTAGAGAAATTTACAAACAAATTCCCGGTGTAAAGTTAGTGGAAATGAAGCGTAATAGAAATTTTGCCTGGTGCTGCGGTGCTGGAGGTGGAGTTAAAATAGGGTATCCGGAGTGGGCTTTAGAAGTCTCAAATGAGCGATTAGCACATGCCAGAGAAGTGGGCGCAGAAGTAATATCTTCCGTATGTCCATTTTGCAGAACGAACTTATCTGATGCCAATGAAAACTATAATGGGGGATTTGAGATATTAGATCTCTTGGAAATATTAGATACATTGGATATTGAATTTAAGTAATAATTACTATTTTATTTACATATATATATTTTGACAATTCCCAAAGAGATGGACAAGGAAATAAAAGTTTTTGGCGCAGCTTTAGATGTATTAGATGATCCTCTTAAAATTTTAACTAAATATTCTTATCTAAAACGAAAGTTCAATCAAGTGAATAATAAAGAAGAAAATTTTACGGATCCCTATGAAGCATTTTTGAACCATTCTGAGATATTAAAGGAAAAGCGCTTTTCAAAAATTGGGAGGTTTGTTATTGAATCATGGTTAACTCCAAAACCAAATCCAAGCGATTATGAACTTATTTCTCCTCTAAATTACCATAAATTCGTAAATTGTGGAGGACTTGAAGAATATTCATTAAAATTAGAAAGTTTTATAAAAAAACAGATTCTCCCCGCTATTTCTTTCATGATAGGGGTCGATCATTCTCTCTCTGGAGGTGTTTTAAAAGCACTATCAAAAGAATATGGAGCCCAAAACATCTTAGTTATCGTATTTGATGCTCATTTTGACGGAATTCCGACAAATATTGCCTTAAATTTAGCAAAATATGCAAAGCAAAATAAAGAAGTGCTAAGTCCATTATTAGGAAACAATTTGGATCTGATTGATAATAATCTTAAATTCAATGATCTGTATACCTATTCTTCGTTCTTGCATTATATAATTAAGGATCACATGATTCATCCTGAAAATTTAATCATTTTTGGTAATCAAGATTATCCTAATGATAAATTATGTTCAATAAAAGATGAAAGGGTGCGTAAATATATTGATTGTTTTCTTTCATATGAACAAAAAGGAGTTACATTCATTCCAGCAGTGAATAAGGGTTCCATGATGATAGAGAAGTTAGAAAAAAAATTAGATAAAAGTGATACACCTTTTATTTATATTTCTTTTGATGTTGATGTAGGAGCTGTTAAAGCGGATATTTTAGCTGCGAGGTTTATGAATTGTATTGGGATTGAACAAGATATAATTTTGGAAGCCGCAAAAACGATCAAATCCTTTATTGCAAAAAAAGGCTGTATTTTAGTTGGATTAGACTTTATGGAAATAGAAACCCATATGTTGGGAAAGGAGCTTAAGAAATCTCGGAGAATGGATAAAACTATGGATGTTATTGAAAAATTCTTATCCCTTTTTTTTGAAAAATAACTTATAAAGGTTCAAAGAAATTAAAACTAAAGAGACTATATGATATTTGAAGCCTCCCCGCCCTAAAGGACGGGGATTCCCACGAGTCCACTAAGCATTAGCTGGCGGGCATATCTTAGGGCTGTGTGTCGCGGTAAACCCCTTCCACGTGCGTAGAAAGGATTCCTCCTTCAAGGAGGGTTGATGCGATAAGTCATCGGATGTCAAGAACGTTACCATGATATTCACGGCGGAATTTAAGTCCCTATCCATCTGATGACCGCATTCGCAAGTAATAGTACGCTCGGACAATGAACGCTTTACTCTTTTCCCGCATTTCGCACAGGTCTGTGTGGTGTATGATTCATCAATTCTTATTACTCTTTTGCCTATTTTTTGTGCTTTATAGGTTAAGAATTGGACAAATCTTCCCAATGAGCCCGTGTTTTGCATTGAATGATGAAGAGTCTTGTTCGATTTGTTTTGTCGGGGCGATTTGGTGGTTTTTTTCTTCCGTGCCATCGTTTTCACAGTGAGCTCTCCCACAATAATCGTGTTCGCTTTCGTGTTTTCCACTATTTGTTTACTGACTTTATGTTGAAAGTCTTTAAGTTGATTAGCACATTTAATTTTCATTTTACA